>JAGWBB010000001.1:0-96636 GCA_021296095.1 Desulfurellaceae bacterium
TCTGGCTCCTGCGAGCAGTATAGCTCAGCAGGGGAGGAATCCCCAAGGATGTCTCCTAACTGATGACAGACCCTAGGTTTACGTCGGTAAAAGTGGAACTGTCCATCAAGAGAGAATTGCCGATCGAGACGGAGGTCATGTCTAGTTCGCCCGTGACGGTAGCGCACCTCATGGCAAGTTGGCCTTTGATCTGTGCTCCTCGGAGAATAACCTTCCCGAGGACAGCATCGCACATCAAGAGAGAATCGCCGATTGAGACAGAGTCCATATCCAGCGTGCCTGTGACGCTAGCGTTGTTCATAGAAAGTTGGTCTCCGATCTGCGCCCCCCGGAGCATAACCCTCCCGAAGGTAGCTCCCTCCGCCATCAAGAGAGCACCGCCGATTGAGACGGAGGCTGAGTCCAGCTCGCCCTTCACGGTAGCGCCAATCATAGAAAGTTGGCCTCCGATCTGCGCCCCCCGGAGAACAACTGTCTCGAAGGTAGCTCCCTCTGCCATCAAGAGAGCACCGCCGATTGAGACGGAGGATAAGTCCAGCGTGCCTGTGACGGTAACGCTGTTCATAGAAAGTTGACCTCCGACCCTCATGCCCCGGAGCATCACCTCTTCGAAAGTGGCACTGCCCATCAGCAGATCTTTGCTGATCAAGACGGAGGCCATGTCTAGTTTGCCCCTCACTCTGGCACCGATCATAGAAAGTTGGCCTTTGATCTGCGTGCCCCGGAGCATGACCTCCTCAAAAGTAGCAGCACGGACGAAGAGAGCCTCTCCGATCAAAGCGGAGGCCAAGTTCAGCTGTCCCTTCGCGAACGAGCCCTCAAGCGAAACCTGTCTCTCCGCTTGTAGTCCACCCATGTTCAGCCTATTCTCAAAACGTGAATAACGTAACCTCAACGACCAAGGCAGGTATCCATCTTCCAGGTCGATCTCGTCAGAAAAACAGGCGCCGAGGATTCTCACGCCTTTTCGCGTTACCTTCTCTCGACACTGCTTCTCGAACAGGATCGTTTCAAGGAACCCCGACGAGATTCGTCGGCCATCCCAGCCGGTTGACGACTTCGGATCGAGCTTCTTGTTCTCCCGGATATTGAAATCGGCTTCTTCGCCAGCGCAGGTTTTCTCCCACACGAATCGCTCAGCTTCAGACCACTCTTGAGCCGGTTTCATAGGAGCCTACCTTTTTCCACATTTCCCAGATGGACGACCACCCGGTCACTACCAGCGGCGTGGTAGCCGAAAATTCGCCAAAAAATTGTATTTCACAAGTCGCGTTATCTGGCTTACTCCAGCCGGGTCACCCGGGTACAGGCGGCTATCCCCAGGACGGCGACAACCATCGCCCCGCTGGCAACCAAACAGGTCGCAAGCGGGCCGAGCCAATCGACCAGCACGCCGGCCAGGGGCGCCCCGACCAGCCCGGTCGTGCCCATGAAGCCCAGCGTGTAGACCGACAGCACTCGGGCGCGGTGGGAGGGCCGCGCCTGCTCCTGGAACACCGTCCGCCCGGCACTCATGAAAATGGACGCGCTCGTCCCCCACACCCCGACGGCCAATAAGGCGCCCCAGAACGGCAGGCCGAACGACAGGCTGCCAACGCACGCCGCCCCGACCAGCAAGGCCAGCACTTGAGCCAGCCCCTTGCGCCGCAGACCGCCGTGCCACAGGACGGTTCCGGCGCCGAATATCGTACCCAGCGGAAAGGCCATGTTCAGGGCCGCGAGCAGAGCCACGTCGCCGCCGTAGAAGTCGCGGACCAGAATCGGCAGGACAACCAGATAGGGGCCGATAAAGCCGATCCCGACCGTCATCACCAGCAGCTGCAAGGGACGCAGAATCGGTGAGGCGAAGACCTCCCAGAGGCCCGCCACAATCTCGCCCAGACCGGCCCGGGCTCGCCCCTGCGCGTCGTGCGAGGGCGGCGGCAGCTTGTGCAGTGTCGGCGCGCCGGCCAGCATGACGATCCCGTACATGCACAGGGCGGGGACGATGCCCAGCCAGCGCGCGCTGCCGGCCAGAAGTGCGCCCAGCGCCTGCGACAGCCACTGGGTCAGCGTCATCCCGGCCACCGCCCGGAGCATGTTCGAACCGGCAACCTCTGACAGCAGGGCGTCGCGGGCGGGCATGGCAAACGCCTGCACCGTGCCCATGCATAAGGCGTAGCCGATCAGCAGGCTCATCGACAGCCAGCCCTGGGCCACAATGAGCACCAGACACCCGGACAGACCGGCAGCGAGGAGGTGCAGGATCAGCAACAACGACCGTCGGTCGCTGCGGTCGGCCACCACCCCGCCGAGCAGGACCAGCAGGATCGAGGGCAGCATCAGCGCGCTCTGGGCAATGCCGACCCAGTCCGCGTTGGCCTGCAAGACACCAACGACCAGCCACGAGAACAACACCCCTTGCATGCCGAAGGCGGTAAACCACGAGCCCACGCCTGCCACGAACCACAGGTAGTCGGCCGATGGCGCGACCGAGGGGCGTTCGGCCCGTTGGTCAGCCAGAGTGGAGTCTGTTTGTGTGTTGGCGGTCAGGTCGGATGTGAGCTTCACCGGGGATGAGTTTGGCACAGGTGTTCCTACTGCTCCTCGTACCACTGGATGGCGCCGCGCAGCCCACGTTCTTTTCTGACACGCCGAATCTCGTCGTTGCCCGAGCCGAAGTGGAAAATGGCGTCGTACTCGGCGCCGGCCAGAACCGCAGTCCGAAAGCCTTGCAGGTCCATGGCGCGGTTGATGGCCAGCTTTTCCAGCCGCAGCTTTTCGGCCGGCACCTTGGCCACCCGCCGGGCGTATTGATAGGTTTCGGCTTCCAGGGTCTCGGCCGGAAACGTCCGGGTGGCAAAGCCCATGGCCTCGGCCTCTTTGCCGCTGATCTGACTGCCCGGCAAAAACGCCATATATTTGGTCCGGTGCGGGCCGACCATCCAGTTCCACATCGAACTCACAAAACCCGCCCCGGCGGGCAGCGACGGAAAGCCGAGCCGGGCGGTGTCGGCCATGAAAATGACATCCGAGCAGGCGCAGATCTGGCTCGCCCCGGCCAGGCAGTAGCCGTGGACCATGCTGATCACCGGCTTGGGCAGCTCGCGCAGGCTGAGCCAGCGCTCGATCATGTGTTGCAGCGTGGTCCGGTCGGCGTCAACGGTTTTTGCCCCACCGCCGCCGGCCAAGTCATAGCCGGCCGAAAACGCCCGCCCGGCGCCCCGGATAATGAGCACCTTGATCTCCTCATCGGCGCTAACCGAGGCGATGGCCTCGGAAAATTCGTCCAGCAGCGCCGGGTTCATGGCGTTCAGCTTTTCGGGTCGGTTGAGCGTCAGCGTTCCGATCCGGTCCTGTTTGTCCAAAAGTACCAGTTCCATAGTCTCCTCGGTTCAGGTTCTGAAGAATCCCGAAGCACGTGAACCCTTCTCCCAAACGTGCTGCCCCTATCCCGCTGACTCCAGCCACCAGCGATATCAGGCACGAGAATGTCTGCGCCAAGGTGCAATTCCGGCTCAAAGAGAATCCACCAGCCCCCAGGACCGTCGGAACCCCCAGAACTCTGGTCAAAGGGATCGAGTTGACGGGAGATGATGGAAACGGCGCGTGCGTGGGGGAAGGACGGCCTTGGCGCAGTCGTCAATTCACCATCAATAATCTCTGCAATGAAGCGCTCGGGGACCTGGAGCAGGTCCGCATAGGTCGCTCGCTTCCGCGCCGGGTTCATGGCCGGGAGCCTATCAGAAGCCTGGAACACGGGGAAGCAGTGAGACACGGCGAAGGGTTCTCGAACGGCAGATGCCGCGTTACGGCCCCGGCGGAGCGATCATAAAGTTTTGCAGCCTCTGCTGCCACACCAGCCGGACCGACTTCCCGGCAGCCGGGAAGTCTTCCACCACACATTCTCCAACCACACCCTCCAGAAACTCTTCCGCTTCTCCCTCCCCCACGGTGGTCACAATCACAGCGGCTCGGCCCAGTTCGACCCCATCCGCCACAGCCACGACCGCATGTTCTCCGGCGCCCAGCAGATTCCAGTTGAACAACAGGCCAAAGCCGTTGTTGGTGTCGCCGCAGGTGTCGGCCGTGTCTGCCCGGTCGGTGCCATATGCGGCCTGAAAGCTCACTTCCGCCTCGGTCCCAGGATCGAAGACAATGTCAATCCGCTGGGCCTCACACACCCAGCCCGAGATGACGCCCAGGCCGCTCTGAAAGGCCCCTGGACCGGGATTCTCCAGATGCCCCTCCAGGGCGTCCGCGCCGGCCGTGTTCTCCCCGACCGGCGCGTTCTCGCCCGCAATCACAAAGTTCTGATTGGCCTGCTGCCACACCAGCCGAGCCGTTTCCCCAACAGCCGGGAAGTCTTCCACCACGCACTCTCCGGCCACGCCCTCCAGAAATTCTTCCGCTGCTCCTTGCCCCAGGGCTGTCACGGTCACCGTGGCCCGACCCAATTCGATCCCATCCGCCAGGAGCGCGACGGTACGCTCGCCGGCGCCCAGCAGATTCCAGTTGAACAACAGGCCGAAGCCGTTGGCCATATCGCCGCAGGTGTCGGCCGTGTCTGCCCGGCTGGTGCCATACGCGGCCTGAAAGCGCACTTCCGCCTCGGTCCCAGGATCGAAGAGAATATCAATCTGCTGGGCGTCACATACCCAGCCCGAGATGACGCCAAGGTCGCTCTGAAAGGACTCTGGACCGGGATTCTCCAGAAAGCTGACCAGCAGGCTGATCCTCGAGGTATACGCCCCGGTCCGGTTCCCATTGCCCTCCACGGCTATCACGACAGTCCCAGCCTCCACGCTGGTGCTTAGCCGAAAGTTCCGCCCCGCGCCGCCGCTGTCCGCCATGGTCAACTCCTGGCCGTCCTGCCAGACCGTGCCCACGGTATCGGTCGAACCGGTCGTCTCGACTACCAGCACCCCGTCGTGGGGCACGCCGAGCCGGAAATAGTCGCTATCACGCGTGGTATTGATCCGGCCGGTGATAGACGCCGTCCAGGGCGCAGTCTCACCGAGCGAAACCGGGGTCGCCCGCGCAGGCGTGTTGCCGTGCCGGTCTCGGCTGCTTCCGCTTCTGCCCGTGCCCGGCGGGGGCGGCGGCGGCGGCCTTGGTGCTCTCGGCGTTGCCGTTACATGCACTCCAGCACCCTTGACGCTCTTGTCATCCCCACGCACCGCCCGGATCCCGAAGGTGAAGTTCACGCCGTTGCCCAGCTGATAGACCGTCGCGGTCGTAGTGGTCGCGTCGCTGTTCGGGATGGCGGTCCAGTCCGGCCGCCACTCCTCGGGCTCCACGTCTGTGATCCGCGCCCGGAACTCGTAGCCGGTGATGGTGGGGTCGTCCGGATCGTCCCAGGTCAGTCTCACTTCCCCATCCCCAGGCGCCGCTCTTAGATTGGTCGGCGCGGCTGGCGGGGTTTGTGCGAATGCCGAAGTGACCATGGCAACCAACGTCACCACGAGCGCCGCCTGCAGCGCTGCAACGCTTAGCCTCATGACCCCACGCATTCGCGGAAGGATGGTTGCCATGGCTTGGTCGCCCTGTTGTGTCCCGCTGCGTCTGTCTTGCCGGAATAGACCACCCTGTGAATGAACAGACCGCATCGCCGATGTTACGAATCAGCCTAGCGGTTTCCCCTCCGCCTGTCACGCTGACATCACCCACGAGATCTGCCAGGCCCGACACGCCGACGCGCTTGCACAACGCGCGGGAAACCGGGCATAATCCGTCGCCACACAGGAGGCAACACAGTGAGCGAGTCTGCAATTCCTGAAGCCTGGGTGCAGATTCCGGCCGAAGCCCACTGAATGGGAACGCGAACATGGCGACCTATGCGATCGGCGATGTCCAGGGCTGCTTTGCCAGCCTGATGGCGCTGCTGGAGGCGATTCGTTTTGATCGTCGGCACGATACCCTGTGGTTGACCGGCGACCTGGTCAACCGGGGACCTGAATCGCTTGGGGTCCTGCGCTTTGTCGCCGACCTCGGTGAGCGGGCGGTGTGCGTGCTGGGCAACCACGACCTCCACCTGTTGGCGGTTGCCCACGGCCAGCGCAAACTGCCCCCCAAGGATACGCTGCGGGACATCCTCGAAGCGCCCGACCGCGACGCCCTGCTCGACTGGCTGCGACACCGCCCCCTGTTGTACCAAGACAAAGTGAACCATGATCTCCTCTTGATTGGTGGTCATCATGGTTCACTTTGTGATACCCGGCGCATCAGCCTGATCCACGCCGGTCTGCCGCCGCAGTGGACCCTGGCCGAGGCTCAACGACACGCCCGGGCTCTCGAAGCCGACCTGCAAGGCCCCGACTTCGTCGCCCACCTGGCCGATATCACTCACAAAACCTGCCGACGCTGGCTCCCATCCGGCCCGGCAAAGGCCCGGCGCCGTTATACCGCCAGCTGCCTGACCCTGCTGCGCTACTGTCGCGCCGACGGGACGCTTGGCCTGGAGCATAAAGGCTCGCCGGGCACCCAACCGCAGACCTACCTGCCGTGGTTTGCCATTCCACATCGGGCTCACGCCGGGCACGAGCTTGTCTTTGGCCACTGGGCCAGTCTGGGTGGCTATAGCGCACCGGGCATTCATGGTCTGGACACGGCCTGTGTGTGGGGCGGTCGGCTGACCGCCATGTGCCTGGAGACCGGACGGCGCACCAGTGTTGCCTGCCAGGAGACGGCGCGGCCCGGGCTTGCCTGAGCCGCCGGACCGCGTTCGGAGAGATCATGGAAGAGCTGTATGCTTCCTAAGCTGAGCACTGTCCTCACCCGCCAAAGCGTACTCCAGCGGCTGCGGCTGGGGTCGGGGCTCGTCCTGTTCTGCTATGTCAGCCTGCACCTGCTCAACCACGCGCTGGGCTTGGTGTCCCTGGCGGCGATGGAGGCCGGCCGCGAGTGGTTTGTGCTGGTGTGGCGCAGTCGAGTCGGCTCGTTGCTCTTATACGGCTCGCTGAGTGTGCATGTGGCGCTGGCCCTGGTTTCGGTCTACTACTACCGCCACTCGCGCCTGTCGCCCCGCGAGCGGTTTCAGTTCGCCTTCGGCTTTCTGATCCCCCCGCTGTTGATCTTTCACATCGTTGGCACCCGGCTGGCCCACGACTGGTTCCAGACGACCGATTCCTACACATTTATTGTCTTGCTCTACTGGGAACTGAGCCCGGGGTTGGGCCTGACTCAGTCCGTGCACCTCGTCCTGACCTGGCTGCACGGCTGCATGGGTCTCCACTTCTGGCTGCGCCTCAAGCCCTGGTATCCGCGCCTGGCCGCCGTCCTCTACAGTCTGGCCCTGGTGCTGCCGGTGCTGGCCCTGCTCGGTTTCAGTCAGGCCGGGCGAGAAGTCGCCCGTTTGGCCCAGCAGCCGGGCTGGACCGAGGCGCTGTTTCAGACCGTCAATGTGCCGAGCCCGGCCCAGGAGGCGATCCTGCAGCAAACCGGACTGTGGATGGTTGGCGGCTATGCGCTCGGTGTGCTCGGGGTGTGCCTCATCCGGGTCGTCCTGCGGCTCGCTCTCCAGTCTCAGCGGGCGATTCAGATCACCTACCCGACCGGCCAGACGCTGACCGCCCCCCAGGGCGCCAGCGTGCTGCAAATCAGCCGTCGGGCCGGTGTCCAGCACGCCTCGGTGTGCGGCGGGCGCGGTCGGTGTTCGACCTGCCGGGTGCGGATTGTACGCGGCCTTGAGCTGCTACCGACCAGCAGCGAAGCCGAGCAGCGGGTGCTGAGACGGGTCGGTGCCCCACCAAACGTCCGGCTGGCCTGCCAGCTACGGCCGACCCACGACCTGGCCGTGGTTCCACTCCTGCCGGCCAGAGCCCAGGCCAGCGACGGCTTTGCCCAGGCCGGCTATCTGGCCGGCCAGGAGCGAGAGGTCGCCGTGTTGTTTGCCGACCTGCGCGGCTTTACCCGCATCTCCGAACATAAGCTGCCCTACGACGTGGTGTTTCTGCTCAATCGGTATTTCGAGGTCGTCGGCGATGCCATCGAACGGGCGGGCGGCATTGCCAACCAGTTTACCGGTGACGGGGTGATGGCCTTGTTCGGCGTGCAGGCCAACCCGCAGACGGCCAGCCGTCAGGCACTGGTCGCGGCCGGGGCGATGGTCCACGGGCTGGCCGGGCTCAGCCTGAGCCTGAGCGAGGAACTCGACGCGCCGCTCCGGCTGGGGATCGGGATTCATACCGGGCCGGCCGTGGTCGGCCGCATGGGCCGGGGTGTGGCCTCCTACCTGACTGCGGTCGGCGATACCGTGCATGTCGCCAGCCGCCTTCAGGACCTGACCAAGGAGTATCAGTGCCAGTTGGTCATCTCCGAGCAGCTGGCCGCGTATGCCGGTCTCGATGTCAGCCCCTTTGCCCGCCACGAACTGCGGGTCCGTAACCGTGGCGAGCCGATTGTGATTCGGGTTATTGAAGACGTGCAGGCGGTGGAGGTGCAGCCCCTGGCCGCCACAGCCGTCCGGACCCCAACAGGAAGGAATCCCCGGGTATGAAATTCGGTCTGTTCTACCAACTGCCGTGTGCGCCCGAGCAAGACCCGACGACCCGCTACCAGCAAACCCTGGAGCAGATTCAGTACGCCGACCAGCTCGGCTTTGACACGGCCTGGCTGGCCGAGCTGCACTTCAACCCCAACTTCTCAATCATGCCCGCGCCGCTGGTCTTTGCCGCAGTCATTGCCCAGCACACCGAACGCATTCGGCTGGGCACGGCGGTCGCCCTGCTGCCGCTCCAGCATCCGCTGCGGACCGTTGAGGAGGCGGCCGTGGTCGATGTGCTGAGTCGCGGGCGCCTGGAACTCGGCGTCGGTCGGGGGGAGATTGCGATTCATTTTCAGGGCTTTGACGTGCCGCGCGAACAGGGCCGGGAACGCTTTGTTGAGGCGCTGTCGCTGATCCACCACGCCTGGACGCACGAGGTGTGCCGTTTCGACGGCAAATATTTTCATGTGCCGGACACGCGGGTCGTGCCCAGACCCGTCCAGCAGCCCCACCCGCCGCTGCGGATTGCGGCCAACAGTCCCGAGACGGCCGTGTTTGCCGGCCAAAAGGGCTATCCGGTGTTTGTCGCCTCGCCGATCAACCGGAACAACAAGTTACCCGAACATATCGGGCGCTATCAGACCGCCTTTGCCGAGGCGGGTCACGATCCGGGCAAACAGGACGTGGCGATTGCCTTCCCGGTGTTTGTGGCCGACAGTCTGGAGCAGGTCCGGCGCCACGTCGAGCCGAGCTTTCTCAACTACTTTCGGGCCATCGGTATCCAGGCCCGGCTCGGGGCGCGCGACGACTCGGCCCAGTACGACTATCTGCGGGCCATCGTCAAACGGGTCGAAGCCATGACCTGGGAGCGGATTGAGGCCAGCATGGGGCTGTATGGCCCGCCGGCGCGGTGCATCGACAAGATTCGGGACATTGCCGCCGGCTGTCGCATGGACCAGCTCATCTGCTGGTTTAATCCGGGCGGCCTGGTGCCCCACCAGGAGGTCTTGACCAGCCTGCGACGCTTTGCCGAGGAGGTCATGCCTGCGGTCCGCCACCTGTAGTTTGCCCGACAGCCGAAACCTGCATCTGCAAGAAGGAAAGAACCTATGCTGCACCTGCATTTTCTGATCACGCGCAAAGACGGTCTGAGCCGTCAGGCCTTCTCAGACCACTGGCGGAACGTCCACGCCCCCCTGGCCGGCACCATTCCCGGCATTCGCCGCTACGTGCAAAACCACACCCCGCCGATTGTCAGCAAAAACCCGCCCCACGACGGCATTGTCGAAATCTGGCTGGACGACGCCGCAGCGGCCAAGGCAGCCTTCGATAGCCCGGAGTATCGCAACGGCGCGTATGTGGACGAACCCAACTTTGTCAACCTCAAGCAGGTCACCCGTCTCCGCACCCACGACCACGTCATGCTGGCCGGAGAGCCAATCGGCCAGGACGACGACCTCGTCAAACGCGTCTCCTTCATCAAGCGCAAACCCGGCATGAGCCCCGAGGAATTCTCGGACTACTGGCGCGAGGTGCACGGACCGCTGGCCTTGGACCTGCCCGGCATGCGGCGCTACGTCCAGTGCCATGTCGTCCCGTCCGCCTACGACAAAGACGAGCCGGCCTACGATGGGGTGGCCCAGATCTGGTTTGAGACCATGGCCGACCTGCAGTACGCCCTGAACTCCTCAGCCTACAAAGACGGCGCTCAGGCCGACGGGCCCAAGTTTGTCGATCCAGACCATCTGGTGCATCTGCTGACCGAAGAGAATCGGGTGGTGTGGCCTGGCGCGGGAACGGGGAAATGAGGAATACCGAACGGCTGACAGCGGAAGAATCCCTTAGGATTTGCCCGGGTTCGCGCTGAACAGGGCGAAAAAGCGCTGCTGGGTGTGGCGCTGTTCGGCGGTCTCCGCCGGCCTGAGGAGCGTCAGACCCACCGCCACCGCAGCGTTGACCACAAACCCGCACAGCCCCGGATCGCACACCCAGATATAGCCAACGCCACCGAGCATCAGCCCGGCCACGGTCAGGATACCGGCCAGCAGCCCGGCCAAGGCCGCGCGGCTGGAGAAGCGCGGCCAGTACAGGCCCAGGATCAGCGGCAGGTAGAGCTGCATCAGGAACTCGAACTTGATGATGGTCAGCTGCCACAGGGTGGTCAGCGGTTGCAGGGACAGAGCGGTAACGCTGACCAGGATCAGAACGGTACACACCCGCCCGATGGCACCAATCTCGTTCTCGCTGGCCTGGGGTCGCAGGTAGTGACGGTAGATGTCGTGGGTCAGCATGGACGACAGGCTCAGCAGCACACCGGCGGCGGTAGACATGACGGCGGCGGCCGCGCCTAGAAAAACGAAAATCGTCAGCCAATAGGCGTGGCCGGCGTGCTGGCCCATGAGCTGGGCCAGGACCTGGTCAGCCTCAATCGTGCCGAGCGGGTCGAGTTGCACGATCCCGACCATGCCGATCAGCACCACACACAACAGAATCAGAAAATAGTTGGGCAGCATCAGTGCCAGCCCGCGCCGCAGGGCTCGCTCGCTCCTGGCCGCATACACGCTCTGGACAATCTGGGGATACATCGCCCCGCCCAGCCCAAAGGCCAGGATGGCCAGGAAATACGACCGGGTCAGTTCGGTCAGCGAGGACGGCACGGCCACTTTTTCCGGCGCTACGGCCAGCGCCCGGTCCACAACCGCAGCCAGCCCGCCCTGGTGTGACACCACGAAGACCGCCGCAGCCACGATGGCGCCCAACAACAGCGAGCCCTGCAAGACCTCGGCCCACACCACGCCCCGCCAGCCGCTCAGCAGGACGTAGGCCAGCATGACCGTCCCGATATACACCACCCCGGTGCTGAACGCGTACTGACCGCCGCTGAAACCGACAAAGGCGTGGCCCATGGCTGCGGTCTGAATCAGCAGGTAGGGAATGACCGCCAGGATGAAAGACACCGACACGCACAGCCGCAGGGTGTGGCTCTGGAAGCGGTCGGCGTAATAATCGGCCGGCGTCAAATAGTCGTACTTTTTCGATAAGACGTACAGGCGGGGGGCATAGGTGAGGAAAGCCAGGCTGATGGCCAGGGTAAACGGGATCAGCGACACGGCCATCAGCCCGATCCGATACGACCGGCCGGGCAGACCAAAAAACGTGTTACCGCTGAACTTGGTGGCCAGCATGGCAAAAAACAGCACCACCGCTCCGGTGGTCTTGCCGCCCAGGAAGTAGTCTTTGGCAACCCACGTCCCGCCCGACCGAAAGGCGAAATAGCCAATCAGAATATGGCTCAACAGGTACAGGCTGAGGATGATCAGCGCCTCAAAACCCAGCCCCTGGCCGTTGCTCATGCGTCGTCCTCGCCCTCAAGGACGGCATCGGCCAGGCGCCAGCGACGCAGGATCACATAGCCGGTGAAAGCCACCAGCAGCCCACAGGCGGCCAAACACACGAGGAACCACAAGGGCAGACCGAAGACGAGCGGTTCGTAGGTGCCAGCAAAAAAATACGGCACGCTGAAGAAGAGCAGGACGCCAACGATGATCCAGATCCAGGCTTGTAGCGGCTCTCTCATCAATCCAGCCCGCTGTAATCAAACGCCAGCGGCTCGATATCACCCGCCTGGATGGCCCGGATACGCTCGGCCGACAGCGGATAGCTGAACTGTTCGTTGCGCATATGCAGCCGCTGGATCAGGATCGTGCGGATCATGTCGGCGATCTCCTGCCATTCGGCCGCAGACAGCCGCTGCTCGGCCAGACCGACATAGCCGGCCCGCATGTGTCCAATCTCGTCGGTGTAGACCTGCTCGCAGGCCTGAGCGATGCGGTCGTTGAGCTGGCCCGAGCCGGCCAGCCGCATACCGGCCGCGTACATGCTACAGTAGCCGCCCTCGGTGAAGCGCACGGCAAAATAGCCCAGCCGGCCCCGCCGCTCGCGGTACTCGTAGCGCAGGCGGGCCAGCTCGTCGTCAGCCCGCCAGCCGCGCAGCATGTGCGGGTTGAGCTTCTCGCCGCTCAGCCAGTCATGGATATCGGCAAACAGGCAGTAATGGGCAAATTCGGTCCGCAGATCGTCGATCACATCAAGCACGGCGTGGCGATCAACCTCCCGGTCAATCTTGTCAAACACCTCGCTCAAATAGGCGACCGGCCCTTGAAACAGCCCTTTTTTCTTATCCCCCACCCCGGAGCCCCAGATCTCCTTGAAACACTGGCGGCGCAGCCACACCAGATCGGTCTCGGTCGTCCGGGTCGGGCTCTGAAAATACGCCCACACCACCTCAGCCTCGCCCGCCCAGTAGGGCGGGGCCAGGTCAACCAGGCGTTTGAGCTGGGGATTGATCGGCAGGGCACTCTTTCCGCCGGTCAGCCTTCAGCCTTGCCTTGCCGCCTGCCGATCAATCTCATCGCCCAACTCAAACAGCGTGCAGCCGGTCAGCGCCAACTCCATACCGTCGAGCACTTCCTCACGCTCGGCATCGGTGGTCACATGGCGGGTAATTGGCTCCCAGACTTTCCGTCCGGCGTGGTCGTCGTCGGCCTTGGTGTGGTAGGTGAAGAAGAAGACCTGCTCGTCGTTCAGATCGTAGGTCTGTTGCCAGGCTGCGGCCCGAAAATTATGCGACCCCGGCATGGCGGTCAGCAGGAACTCATCGACCGAGGTGGCCAGCCAGCCGGCCACCCAGTGCCGGGTGCGGGCGATATGTTCCCACACATTCAGGGCCACGTTGACCAGCGGAACAGGACGGGTGGTATCCATCTGCTCGTTGCTGAGACCGACGTTGCGGCCCATCTGCCACAGCAGCGTGGTGTGGGGCTGGGCGATTTCGTCGTCATACACCAACTCCTCACGCATCTGGCCGATGGTTTTGCGGACAACCGCCAGGTCCGGGCAGCGACTGATCCAGGACGGCCGAATGACCGCACTGAACAGCCGGTTGCGCAGGATATGCTGGAGAATGAAGGCCTGCCCACGGCCCGGCGTCAGGGGCTCGACCAGCCACGGCACCTGCGGGGCGATATCCAGGGCGCGCTCACAGATTTCGTCAACAATGTTCTTCATATTCGCCTCCACAAGATGGCCGGGAAGAAGAGGTCCAGGCCGAGGGGTCGTCTGTATCTCAGGGCTGGCCGAGGACCGCAACGCACGACACCGCGCCCGGCCCGCCGACGTTGTGGACCAGGCCCAGCCGGGGATCGGCTACCTGACGCAGGCCGGCTTGGCCGCGCAGCTGGGTCACGATCTCATACACCATGCGCACCCCGCTGGCCCCAATGGGGTGGCCGAACGACTTGAGACCACCGCTCGGGTTCACCGGCATGTCGCCGTCCAGGGCGGTCCGGCCCTCTTCGATCAGGCCCGCGCCCTGACCTTTGGGAGCAAAGCCCAGGTCTTCATAGTTGGCGATTTCGGTCCAGGTAAAACAGTCGTGGACCTCGGCCACGTCAATCTCCGCGAGCGGGTCGGTGATGCCGGCCATGGCGTAGGCCTGGGCCGAGGCGTGCTGGGTGGCCTGAAAGCCGAGGTAATCGTAGGTCGGGTCCATGAAGGGCCGGCCGCTGGTGACCGACAGACCAACGCCTTTGACCAGTATGTAGTCGTCGCGGTATTCCTTGGCCAGATCCGAGCGGCACACCACCACCGCAGCCGCCCCGTCGGTCGTCGGACAGCAGTCGTACAGCCCAAACGGATAGGCGACGATAGGTGCGGTCAAGACCTCTTCGGTGGAGACCTTCTTTTGCAGGTGAGCCTTGGGGTTCAGGGAGCCGTTGTAGTGGTTTTTGACCGACACCTTGGCCAGGCTCTCGCGGCTCAGCCCATAGGTATGCATGTAACGGGTGGCGGCCAGGGCAAATAAGCCGGGCGCGGTCGAGCCGTCGTTGTGGTAGGGGTGCACGCCCTCGCGGGCCAAGCCGCGCCCCGGACGGTCTTTATACTTCTCCACCCCCAGCACCAGAGCCATGTCGTACAGCCCGGCCGCAACCGCCATGACCGCATGGCGGAAGGCGTCGGTTCCGGTCGCGCAAAAGTTTTCGACCCGCGAGATCGGCTTGTTGTACAAGCGCAGCGCATCGCCCAGGGAGACCGCAGCCTTGCCGTGGCCCTGGGCCGGCGAGTAGGTGCCGAGCCAAGCCGCGTCAATCTCTTCGGGACCGATCTTGGCGTCGTTAAAGGCGGCAAACGCGGCCTCGACCGCCATGTCTTCGTAGCCCTGATCGACATTATCTCCGAATTTGATGCAGCCAGCTCCAATAACGGCAACCTGATCCTTAATGGACTGGGCCATGGCTTGTCCCTCCTCCATCCATTCTGCTGGCTTTATACGCCCTTGTTCGGGACGGGATCAAGGCCGCCCAAGCTTGCCGAGAGCCGGCGGCGGCTTGATGCTTGTGACGACGGTCTCGACGGCGGACGTCAACCAGCGCTTCATCGGCTGGCGAGCCCTTGGGCAAGAAACGTTGCGGCCAGTTGATTCAAGCTGACCCCCTCGCTCGCCGCTCGCTTAGCGAGCCGCATGTGCAGGGTCTTGGGAATGCGCTGCACGAACTGCCCGCTGTAGGTTTTTGGTGCGGGCAGTTCACCTTTGTCTTCGCGTTCGGCCATGGCCCACGCCTCGAAAGCGTCGCGAGCTTCCGCGATAGCGGCGTCTACGGTCTCGCCATCCGCCATACAGCCGGGCAAGTCGGGCATAGTGACCAGATAGCCTCCACCTTCATCTTCGGGGATGGGGTCAATGCTGATTGCATAGTCCTCAAATTTCATTGTCCTGCCTCGATCAGTGCTATCAGGCGTTTGATATAAATGGGCTTAATGGGCTTGTGCATGGGAATCGTCAAATGTTGCCCTGAAGCATTCGTGAGTACCGCATGGCTAGTGCCTCGCTGCCGCACGGTCAGACCATAGGTCCGCGCCACCGTTTTGACGTTGTCGGGTGTCCAGTCCGCCTTCGGATTGGCTTTCATGGAATCGAAAAGTTTTTCCCCTCCAGGCACCGACTCGATGATACCGCATTCAGTATCATCGTCAACAAGACAGAGCTTATGCTTCGATCCGATCAACTACGGCTTGATTCTTCGCCGGGCCGAGGAAATAATGCCGCTGGCATGATCGCGATCATTGACTACGGTATGGGCAATCTGCGCAGCGTCCAAAAAGGCTGCGAGAAGATGGGCTATGCGGCCGAAATCACCCGTGAGGCGCAGCGCATTGAGGCTGCCGCCGGGGTGATCCTGCCCGGGGTGGGCGCGTTTGGCGCGTGCATGAACGGGCTGGCCGAGTGCAAGCTCATCGACACCGTCCATCGGGTGGCCGACAGCGGCACCCCGCTGCTGGGGATCTGTGTCGGCATGCAGATCCTGTTTTCGGAAAGCGTCGAGTTTGGCCGGGTGCGGGGTCTGGACATCCTCAAGGGCACGGTCGAGCGCTTCGATCCAGCCCTGCTGACCGGCGAGGAGGGTCCCCACAAGATTCCCCACATGGGCTGGAACCAGCTCCACATCGAGCGGGCGGCCCCGCATCTGGCCGACGTGCCCGAGGGTGCGGCGGTGTATTTTGTCCACTCCTACTATCCGTTGCCGGCCGACCCGGGCATTGTGGCGACCACGACCGAGTACGGCATCCCGTTTGCGTCGAGCGTGTGGGCGGACAATATCTTTGCGACCCAGTTTCACCCCGAAAAGAGCCAGGCCATCGGCCTGCAAATCCTGGCCAACTTCGGTAAGGTTGTCACGGATCACTCCCGGGCTGCCCACTCCCATGGACATCATCCCAGCCATTGATCTCAAGGCCGGCCAGTGCGTGCGCCTGTACCAGGGCAACATGGCTCAGGCCACCGTGTATTCCGACGATCCGGTCGGCGTGGCGCGGCGCTGGCAGGCCGCCGGCGCCGAACGGCTCCATGTGGTCGATCTCGACGCCGCAGTGTCGGGCGCCGGGGTGAATACGGACGCCGTAGCCCGCATCTGCCGGGCGTTGGACATTCCGGTCCAGCTCGGCGGCGGGCTGCGCAGCCTGGCAGCGATTGAGCGGGTGTTTTCGCTCGGCGTACAGCGGGCCATCCTGGGCACGGTGGCGTATCGGCAGCCGGAGGTCGTGGCCGAGGCGTGCGAACGCTTTCCGGGCCGGATTACGGTCGGCATTGATGCCCGGGACGGCAAAGTCGCCGTCCAGGGCTGGACCCAGGCCACCGAACTCGCCGCGACTGCGCTTGCCAAACAGTGCCAAGCCAGGGGCGTTGGCGAGATTGTGTATACCGATATCGCCCGGGACGGCACCGGACAGGGGGTGAATATCGAAGCCACCCGGACCCTGGCCCGGGCGCTTGAGATTCCGGTCATTGCCTCCGGCGGCGTGGCCAGCCTGCGGGACGTCGAACTGCTGCTGGCGGGTGAAGCCGACGGTATCCGCGGCCTGATCATCGGCCGCGCGCTGTATACCGGTGCGGTAGACCTGGCCGAGGCGATTCGGCTCGGACGGCGGTCGGCAGGAAGTCAAAAGTCAAAGGGCAAAGGGCAAAACTAAGGCAGCGGCTATTTTGCCGTGTGGGTGCAAAATAGCCGGCCATGAAAGCGGCGTCTTGCCTATTCCGGAACCGGGCGCGCCCGCTGGTTGTAGAGCATCTTGCGCAGGCGGTCTTTCTCTTCCTGCGACAGCTTGGAGAAGTCCATCGACAGCTCGCTGCCGACGGCCATGCCTTTTTTCACCCCGTCGCGTTCCGAGAGTTCCTCAAACCAGCGCGTGAAGTATTTGAACTCGTTGATGTCCTGGCCCTGGGCTTCCCAGTTGACCGTCCACGGATAACAGATCATATCGGCGATCGTGTACTCATCGCCGACCAGGTAGCGCTGCCGATAGAGTTGATTGTTCAACACGCCAAACAGCCGGTTGACCTCGTCGGTGAAGCGTCGGACCGCATAGGTCTGGTCGCCCTGCTCATCGCCCAGGCGCCGGAAATGCCCACACTCGCCGCTTTTGGGGCCCTGATTGGCCATCTGCCACATCAGCCACTGGTTGACGTCGTAGCGCCCCCGCACGTCTTGGGGATAGAACCTGCCGGCCTTCTCGGCGATGTACATCATCATCGCCCCGGATTCAAAAATGCTGATCGGCTCGCCCCCGCCGATGGGGTCATGGTCAACCAGGGCCGGCATCCGATTGTTGGGACAGATCTTCAGAAACTCGTCGGTGAACTGATCGCCCCGGCCGATATTGCACGGAATCATGTTGTAGGCCATGCCGCACTCTTCGAGCAGAATGGTCACCTTTTTGCCGTTCGGCGTGGGCCAATAGTGTAAATCAATCATGCGATGCGCCTCCTTTTCCAACCGTCTCGCCCGAGCGGGCGGTGTGTCAGCCTATACCGATTCGACCGACTGGAACAAGCAGGCGCTTCAGCCAGAATCTTGGCCGTCGGCGCCGGAGGCAAAGGTGTCGGCCCGGGCGGCTTCACACGCCCGTTTGTAGCTGAGTGGCAGCGGGCCGCTAAGCAAATCCCCATTCCGCAGGAATTCGTAGATCTCGCCATAGTGGTGGATTTCGGTCGGCGAGGTGCGACGCAGGATGTGCCACGGCCGCAGATCGTCCGGATGGGCGATGCCCATCGCGCCCATGATCTCGCTCACGCTTTCGATGGTCTCGGTGTGAAAGCCCATGACCCGCGCACTTTTGTCGGCCGGCACCAGACCGGCCACCAGTTGCGGATCCTGGGTGGTGACGCCGACCGGACAGCGGTTTGAATTGCAGCGCAGAGCCTGGATGCAGCCCAGGGCCATCATCATGCCGCGTGCCGAAGCGCACAGGTCGGCTCCCAGCGCCAGCCGTTTGACCATGTCGAAACCGGAGGTGATTTTGCCGCTGGCGCACACCCGGATGGTATCCCGCAGCCCATAGCCGACCAAGGCGTTGTGGACAAAGATCAGGCCCTCGACGAGCGGCACGCCAATATGGTCGGAGAATTCGGGCGGGGCCGCCCCGGTCCCGCCCTCACCCCCGTCAACCGTAATGAAGTCGGGGCTGATCCCGGTTTGGACCATGGCCTTGCAGATCGCCAGAAACTCGCGCCGTTTGCCCACACACAGCTTGAAACCGACGGGTTTGCCGCCGCTCAGCTGGCGCAGGCGGGCGATGAACTCAAGCAGCCCGACCGGGCTCGAAAACGCCGAGTGGCCGGGCGGGGACACCACATCCCGGCCTAACGGCACGCCCCGGATGGCGGCAATCTCCCGGGTCAGCTTGGCCGCCGGCAGGATGCCGCCGTGACCCGGCTTGGCGCCCTGGGACAGCTTGAGTTCAATCATCCTGACCTGCGGCCGAGCGGCGTTGTCGGCAAAGCGCTCGGCCGAAAACGCGCCGTCCGGCGTCCGGCAGCCAAAATAGCCGGTGCCAATCTGCCAGATCAGGTCGCCTCCACCCTCAAGGTGGTAGGGGCTCAATCCGCCCTCGCCCGTGTTGTGGGCGAAGTTGCCCATTTTTGCGCCGTGATTCAGGGCCAGGACGGCGGTTTTGCTGAGCGAGCCGTAGCTCATGGCCGAGATATTCAGAATGCTGGACGAATAGGGCTGGGTGCAGTCTGGCCCGCCTATGGCAATCCGCAGGTCGCTGGCTTCAAACTGGAGCGGGGCCAGGGAGTGGTTGACCCACTCATAACCCACCCCATACACATCTTCCTTGGTGCCGAACGGCACCGTATCCCGGACCTGTTTGGCGCGCTGGTAGACCAGGCTGCGCTGGTCGCGGCCAAAGGGCACGCCTTCGGTCTCGTCCTCAATAAAGTACTGGTAGATCTCGGGCCGGATCAGTTCCAGCAGGTAGCGCCCATGCCCGATCAGGGGAAAGTTGCGCAGCACCGCGTGCGAGGTCTGGACATAGTCGCACAGCCCTACTCCGACCAGCGGACCGAGCACCAGCCAGGACCACAGCAGCGCTGGGGCGAACAGCGCGGCCGGAATAGACACGACCACAAGTCCAAGCACGGCCAGAATAAAGACTCTCCGCATGGCAGGTTTCCCTTTCCTCTCACACTGCGGACGGCTCAGCCCCCTGCCCGCTCAGCCCGGCGACGCGGCACGAACCGCGGCACCCGCCGGCAGTATTCAGCATAGGCCGGACCAAAACGCTGGTGCAGCTCCCGCTCTTCAAACACGACGATCACGTACAGCAGCGGCAGGCTCAGCGCCGCCCAGACGTAGATAAGCAGATAATTGGCCACCAGGGCAAAGCCCAGCACCGACAGGAACACTTCCACATAGCGCGGGTGTCGGATGCGGGCATACACCCCCTCCTGCAACAGGCGGGGTGGATGGCGCTGGGGACTGACTTCGGGCAGCCCGACCAGAATACGCAGGGTCAGGTGTTTCCGGTGCTGGTGAGTGAGCGCGCCGGCCCCGCCCAGACTCAGCCCGGCCAGCCCCAGACACACCGCATTCGTCCCGTACTCGGTGGCCAGCAGCGCGCTGCGGACTGCAAACAGGCCCCCACCCAGCAGGCTCAGCCCAGCCCCCACCAGACCGTAGGTCCAGCCCGGCCCCCGCCTGCGCCAAAATCCGGCAAAGGGGTGGATGCACAGCCAGAACAACAGCCCCGGCGGGAGGCCAATCAGCAACGCGCACGCAGTCCAGTAGCGCAGCTCATCCATGCTCGACTCCTCGACCTGCCCCTCGTTTCCCCGTCCCTCCCCACGCCATCCTCCCCGGCCGATATCAAACACCGGGGTCTGAGGCGATCCCCATTCGGCACAAATGGTGCGTCGAGAGGCGGTTCGGCGCGCCGCCGGTCCGTCACCCCCTTGTTTCTGTGCGGCTGAGAGATTAAGAAAACGCTAGGAGACAGCGTAGGTTGGGAACGACGGAAGGTCGAGATCGGAGGATACGATGCTGAGGACGATTTCGCTGTGCAGTGGAAAAGGCGGTGTAGGGAAAACCTTGCTGGCGTCTAGTCTGGCCCGGATCATTCAACGCGAAGAAAACTGTAAGGTCTTGCTGGCTGATTTAGACCTATCGGTCAGCGGGCTGACCCTCATGGCGTTTCGCAATAAAATCGAACTTGATCAAGTTCCCTTTTCACTCTTCGACTACCTGACCGGTGATGACAACACCCAGACCGCGCTGTTCGAGACCCTGCAAGCCGCGCTGACGCCCAAGAGTGAGAGCCAGGAGCACTCCGCGGCCGCGCTGTACCAGCGCCTGGATCGTCTTTTCGTGCTGCCCGCTTCCGTGGAAAGTGAGCGCCCGGACTGGCAGCAGTCGACGCGGATCGAGCTCGACCTGGCGCTCGAAAAGGTCGCCCATCTGCGGCGTTTTGCCGACAAATCGCTGGACGCCACCTATCTGATCTTCGATACCCAGGCCGGCCTGGGCAGCCTCAGCCTGGCCGCCGCAACGCTCAGCGATATGAACATCATCCTCATGGAAGAGGACGAGATCAGCTGGTCCACCTCGCTGCGCATGTTCACCGAAGTGACCGAGCTGAACAAACGCCTCCAACACCGCTCGCGCAGCTATTTCCTGGCCAATAAAGTTCATGCCGGGATGATGGACATGGCCACCAAGCTCAGGGCCTTTTCCTTTCTGCCCCCGCTTCCGTTCGACAGCTGGGCGCAGCGTCTGATGGCCGATTCCAGTTCGGCCGTTCTTGAGAAAGACTTCGAGAGCAGCGACTTCTTCCGTCATCTGCATACCCGGGTGTGGCAGGAAATCGCCCAGCTTTTCGGCCTCAATCCGAGCCCGGTCAAAAACAGCTCGTTTGCCTGGTGGCGGCTGTACAAAGGCAGGGACGAATCAGCCCCCAAGACTGGGACAGCGACCGCACCGCGTCGTCTCACGCCGCTCATTCAGCTCGACGGTCCAGCCCAGGACCGACCCGACCCGGCTCGGCCTACAGCCCAGGCCCAGCCGGCCAAGGCCGTCGCGTCGTCCCACTAGGCATAGGCATCCGCCGGGCGAGACAGGGCGAAGGCGGCCGGGCGCGGCTAGGGAATCAAAACAACTTTCCCCATTGTACGCCGGGCGGCCAGATACCGATGGGCATCGGCCGCCCGGGCGAGCGGAAACGTCCGGTCAAGGACCGGCCTGAGGGTGCCGGCGTGGACCATGGCCAGCAACTCCTGCATCGGCTGGCGGTGGAGGGCGGCGTGCCACGGCGGCAGGCCCAGATGCAGCCCGCTGACCGTCAGATTACGGGTCAGAATCTGCGCAGCATCGAGCAGAGGCAGGGAGCCGCTGGCCCGACCATACACGACCAGCCGGCCCATCGGCACCAGACAGTCCAAACTCCGTGTCAACACGTCGCCGCCGACACACTCCAGCACGACATCGACCCCGCGTCGGTCGGTCATGCGCAGCACCTCGGACACAAAGTCGTGCTCGGTGTAGTTGATGACTTCCTCGACGCCCAGCTGACGTAAGCGTTGCAGTTTTTGCTCGCTCGACGCCGTGGCAAACACACGGGCGCCCCACAGCTTGGCCAGTTGGACGGCGACCGTGCCGACCCCGCTGGCCGCAGCCTGGACCAGGACAAAATCCTGGGGCTGGACACGCGCGCTGGTTTTCAGAATGTGATAGGCGGTCGCAAAGACGACCGGCATGCCGGCCGCAGCCTCAACACTCAGGGAATCGGGTACAGGGTAGACCGCGTCTGGCGCTGCGGTGGCATACTCGGCATAACCGCCACCGCCGACCCAGGCCATGACCCGCTCGCCGACCCGCAGCGTGCTGACCTCAGCGCCGACCTGAACGACTTGGCCGGCCACCTCCAGACCGGGCGTCAGCGGCAGTGGGAAGGCTGACGGATAGCGCCCCTGGCGCCGACCGAGGTCAGAATAGTTCACTCCGGCCGCAGCCACCTTGATCAGAACCTGCTCGTCTCCAACGGCCGGCTCAGCCACCTCCTCGTAGCGCAACACCTCGGGCCCGCCGAACTGATGAAAACGAATGGCTCGCATGGCCCGTTGTAGACGCCGGGGACGGGGGTCTTAAAATACGGCCAGCGGATTCACCGGCGAAGCGGTTCCCTTGACCAGCACCAGCGGAGCAATGACCGACAGAAACGTCCAGCGCGAGCGCTGGGCGCAGGCCAGGGCGACAGCCTCAAGGTCGCAGTTGTCTATCAGGTGCAGGCCCATGGCTACAATCGTGACGGCATGGATGGGCAGCAGCAGCTTTTCATAGCCGCTGGGCAGCACATCGCTGGCGCCGTCGCCGGCCATGGCGGCCACTTCGCGGGCGTGCAGCCACGGCAAACAGGCCGCCCCAAGCCCAGCCATGCCGTCGTTGAACGAGTCCCACGGCCCGGTGGCTTTCAGCCGCGCGTGGCGTCCGGTGCGGACAAACAGCACGTCCCCGCTCTCGACCCGAAAGCCGCCGGCCTGTTCGGCCTGGTCAAGATCGGCCGGGGTGATTTCCTCTCCGGGTTCGAGCCACTCCTTGCCCTTCAAGCGGGGAATGTCGATCAGCACGCCCCGAGACACGATCCCGTCTTTGAGCGCGTCGATAGCGCCGTTCTGGGCGCCCTTGGCCCCGACATCCTCTGACGGATAGCCGTTATACATCTGGCCCTTGTGGAAGACGTGGCACAGCGCGTCGAGGTGGGTGTTGGCCAGGCCGTGGGGGGCAATCGCAAAGTAGTCGGCGCTGTACGGAATCGGCGCGGCACTACTCTCTTCTTTGGACCCGGTCTGCATCATGAGGTGCATCACCGGGGTCGGATTATCAGGACCAGGTTCGGTCGCCAGGGGCAGCGACATGGACACGGCCTGCCCGTCCTGGATGAGGGCCGCGGCCTGGGCCCGCTTTTGCGGCGTAATATAGTTGAGCGCCCCCAGCTGGTCGCCCTGACCCCATTTGCCCCAGTTGCTGAGGCTGGTGAAAAACTCGTTGACTTGTGCTTCGCTCAGATCACGGTTGGCTGCCATAGCCGTCCCTCCTTTGGCCGGCATCATAGGCAGCGCCCATCAGAGCTGTCAAGAAAAACAGGCTGGCCAGCCGGCGGACGGCTGTGCTACACCTGGACGGGCTCTGAACACGGGCTGAGCAAACTGAAGATGGATCTGTTGACTCGACTCACGGACGCGCTGGCCGCCTACGGACTGAACCTGATCGGCACGACGAGCCGGGCGGCCTACGAGGCGCTCGTGCCCGCCACCTACGGCCTGGAGCCGCTCCTGGCGCAGACCCGAAGCGTTATCGTCATCGGCAACGGAGGGGGCGCTTTCTGGACCGGCTTCCGCCCCTATGCGACCCGTCATGCGGACGACCCGCACCCGCTGGATGACTACACGGTCGAAGTCGTCGAACGCAGCCTGACGCCGATTCTGGCATCCTCGGGTGCGCGGTACCGGTATGCCTATCCGTTTCGTTTTTGGACCGAGCCGGTCTCGTTCATGCACCTGGCTCAGGCCGCAGGTCTGGCCGGGCCAAGCCGGCTGGGCATCATGCTTCACCCGGTCTACGGTCCGTGGCTGGCTCTGCGCGCTGCGGTGCTGCTTGACCGAGACCTCCACCTCCCGCCCCCGGCAGCGGGCTTTGATCCCTGCCCTGACTGCGCCGAAAAGCCCTGCATCCAGGCCTGCCCGGCGGGTGCGGTCAGCGCCGGGCGCGGCTGGGATATTCAGGGCTGCGTTCAATATCGGCTGACGGCCAGCCAGGACTGTGCGGACGCATGTCACGCCCGCTACCAGTGCGTGTACGGCCGGCAGCACCGCTATCCGCCAGACGCCCTGCGCTACCACCAGGCCCACAGCCTGGCCACCATGCGAAAGTATAGGGAAGACACGTAGGGACGAAAAATCCTTCGCTCCTACATTTGCCCTGTGACTTCTTGCCTAGGCCTTGGCGCTGGGCCGTGCCGACACGGCTTCATGCCAGCGGGCCAGATTTTTCTGCTCCGGAGCAATGCCGATCTTCGACACCCGCCCGAAATCAACCGCGCACAGGGCGGTAATATCGGCCACGCTGAAGCGTTCGCCGGCGACAAACTGCCGGTCGGCCAGGACCTCATCGAGCCAGGCCAGATTTTGGACGGCCCGCCGCTTGGCCACCTCGGCATACTCTGGGCACTGCTCGATGCGACCCTTGAAAAACGCGTGGTGTTGACGGAACGAATCGGCAATCGGCAGCAGGAGTTCAAACTCCATGCGGCGGTCCCACATGGCCACCACGGCCCGGTCGGTGGCATCAACGCCCAATAGCGGCGGCTCGGGCTGGATTTCTTCAAAATAGCGGCAGATGGCGGCGCTTTCTGCAATACAGGTGCCGTCGTCCAGCTCCAGCACCGGCACCGTGCCCATGGGGTTTTTCTGCCGGAACTCAGCCTGACGGTTGACCGCGTTCATAATATCAACTTCCTCGAACGGGACATCGAGCCCTTTTTCGGCCACAAAGATGCGGACCCGGCGCGGGTTGGGGGCGGCTTTGCTGTCGTGAACTTTCATACCATCCTCCTTGCTGAAGTCTGGGCTCAACCTATACCAGCCGATACACCGGAGCTAGACGGGCGGGCTGAGACCGCTTCCGACGGAGCCCGATGTAGGCTATGCTTCGCCCCAGGAGACATCCTATGCCCCTGCCCGACCCGATCCTGCAATCCGAAGCCTTTGAGTTGAGCGACGCCGTCCAGGTCAACGAGTTCTACCAAGACAAGGGCTGGACCGATGGCTTGCCTATTGTCCCGCCCACCGCCTACGGGGTAAGCGCCTGTCTGCGGGCGGCGGGACTCAGCCCAGACACGATCATCGGCATCGAACGCGTCCGGCAGCGGCCCCTGACGGCCGAAAAAGTGGCCATCAACGCCGTCATGGCGGGCTGTCTGCCCAGCTACATGCCGGTCCTGGTCGCCGTCCTGCAAGCCATGTGCGAGGAGCCGTTCAACCTGCACGGCAGCACGGCCAGTACCGGCGGCAGCGCCCAGTGCATTGTGGTCAACGGTCCCATCCGCCAGACCCTGGGCATGAACGCCACCCATAATGTGCTGAGCACCGGCAATCGGGCCAATGCGACGATTGGCCGGGCGGTGCGCCTGGTGCTGATCAATGTCCTGGGCTGCGTGCCCGGCCAGTTGGACCGCTCCACCCTGGGCCATCCGGGCAAGTATTCGCTGTGTCTCGCCGAAGACGAGGAGGACAGCCCGTGGCTGCCGCTGGCCCAACAGCGCGGCGTGGCCGAGGGCATGTCAGCCGTCACCGTCATGGCCTGCGAATCGCCCCGCCAGACCATGAACGAGTGGACCCACGACCCCGAGGAAATCGTCGAGACCTTTGCCGCTGAGATGCGTCACAATATGCTGACCTACTCGATCTGGCCGGGCAACTACGGGCTGGTCATTCCCAAACAGCTGCGCGAGTTGCTGGCTGCGGCCGGTTGGCAGAAACACGACATCCAGGAGTATGTGTACCGCCGCGCCCGGGTCAGGCGGAGCGACTGGGCCGGCGTCGGCAAGGCCGCTATCGTCAACCGGGGCGGCGGACCGGACCAGGAATTTTGCGCCTTGCGCACCCCAGAGGATCTGCTGGTGGTTGCCGCAGGCGGGCCGGCGGGCGGCTTTGGCGCGGTCGTGCCGCCCTGGCTGGGGTCCAAGGCGCTGGCGGTGACCAGGCCGGTCACACCGTCGGGAGGAGAATAGGCGTATGAGTATCCGCGTTCTGAGTCCGACCTTTGAGCAAGCCGTGGACCAAAACGGACGGGTGCCGCGTCTGACCTCGTTGCACGGCTGCACCCTGGGGCTGTTGGACAACAGCAAAATCAAAGTCCGCGAGCTGCTCGACCATGTGGAGGAGCTGCTGCGGACCGAGTATGGCGTGGCCCATGTCGTGCGGCTCAGAAAGCCCGACGCCAGCCGGCCCGCCCCCCCAGAGCTGGTGACCGAGATGGCGCGCTGTGAGGCCGTCATCTCGGCCGTCGGCGATTGAGGCAGCTGCTCGTCGTGCAGTTTGCACGACGCCCTGAGCGCTGAAAAAGCCGGCGTGGCGGCCACCGCCATCATCACCGACCGCTTTGTCCAAACCGCCCAGGTCATGGCCCGGGTTTCGGGCATGGCGGATTATCCGTTCGCCGTGATTGCCCACCCGATCGCCAATAACAGCCAGACCGTGCTGCGCGACAAGGCCCAACAGGCGCTGCGCCAGTGTGTGGAGCAGCTGGTGCAGGGCTAGGCCATGGCTTTGAAGAAAGTGCCCGCCAAGAGCGGTAAACACGCCCTGCGGGAGGAATCCATCCTCCAGGCTGCGGCCGCCTGCTTTGGCGAGCACGGCTACCGTGCCACCACCCTGGAGATGGTCGCCGAGCGGCTCGACATCTCGCGGGTGACCCTGTACCGCTACTGTCCGAGCAAAGAAGAACTGCTGATTCGGGTCTTTGAGCGCTCCATCGCCATCTTCCAACGCGGCCTGCGCCACATCTGCGAACAAGACATTCCGCCGGCCGAAAAACTGCGCCAGATCATCCGCCATCAAGTCCGTCTGATGGCCGATCACCGCAATTTTCTGACCGTCTACTTCAGCGAAGAGGGCAATCTGCCGCCCGACATGGCCGAGCGCTCGCGGGCCGAGCGACGGGTCTACGATGGGCTGATCGAGGGGGTGATTCGCCAGGGCGTGGAATCCGGCCAGTTTGCCCGCCTGCCGGTCAAGCTGCTGTCGTTCGCCATCCTGGGCATGTGCAACTGGCTGTACCAGTGGTACCAGCCCGACGGTCCGCTGGCTGCGGATGAGGTGGCGCGGATCTTTATTGACCTCGTCGAGCACGGCTATCTGCGCGATGACCCGCAGCACGAACTGTTGTCCGGCCTGGAGCGGGTCGAAAAAACCCTGAGTTCCCTCCAGCAGCAGCTCCAGCCCGCCTCCCGTTCCGACCCACCCGCCTGACACGGACCGCTCCGGCCTTGGCCGCTGGCCGGTCGTGTAACCCAAACGCCTGTCTCAGGGGTCTAAAGAAGTATGCACGGAGCCGGGGGAGTGGAAACCGTTGAAGCCCGGGTCGAGCGGCCAGACGCCGGGCAGCTGGAGCTGGAACACCGCTTCGGGCTGCTGGTCGGCTCCCATCGGGAACGCGCCAGACGCCTGGCTTGGCGGCTAGTCGGCGGCGACGCCGAGGCGGCCGAGGACATCACCCAGGACGCCTTTGTCAGGGCCTATCAGCGGCTTGGCACGTTTCGGCACCAGGCCCGCCTCGAGACCTGGTTTTATCGCATCCTGGTCCGCCAGGCTCAGACCTACCGTCGCTGGCGTGCGGTGCGCGACCGCTGGCAGCAGGTGTGGAATCCGTCCGTCCCCGAACACGCTCCACAGCCGAGCGGGACGGCTCCGGAGGACACTGATCCTTTTGTCAGGCAACGCATAGCCGCAGCGCTGGAACATCTGAGCCGCAGTCAGCGCGAGGCGTTTGTCCTGGTCCATCTGGAAGGATTCACCGTTCGTGAATGTGCCGAGCTGATGGGCAAGCCCAGCGGGACGGTCAAGAGCCATCTGCACCGCGCCCTCGGCCGTTTACGGACCGAGCTGGCCGACCTCAGCCCGTTGGAGGCTGGGCCGGCCACGGAGCACGACCGATGAGTACAGCGTCCACACACCGGTCGCCCGGGCAGACAGACACGGAGTTTGTCACACGCCTGGCCGACCACTATGCCCCGCCCCCCCTCAGCCCAGGCCAGCGGGCCGCCTGGGACGCGAGGCTCGCCGCCCGGCTTGAAACGCGACGCCGGGCGGCGCTCCTTCCCGGGCTGGCAACGGCCGCGCTCGCCACCGCGCTGGTGTTCGGTCTGGGCGGGTGGTTTGGGTTTGAGTCGGGCGACCCGCCGGTCCGCCCTGCCCCGGTGGTGTCGGCCACACAAACGCGGACACTTGTCGTGTCTGCGGAAGATTCGGTATCTGACCTCCCGGACGACTGGGAGTATCTGCTGGCCTTGCAGCCGGCCGACGAAGAAGAGGCTGAGCAGCCCGGGCTGCTACCGGACGACTATGCGGCGATCGCAAGCATTTTTTTGGAAAGCTGAAGTGAAAGGAGAGAATATGTATCGTGTTGTGTGTGTGTGCGTACTGCTGCTCGGGCTGAGTGTCCCCGAGGCCAGCGGCGAACAGCCGGGACGGTCTCGGCACGCCGGTCCTCCGGCCGCGCGTTTTATCGAAAAACACGCCGAGCAGCTCGGGATTGACGAAACCACCCGGCAGGCCATCCAGAGCCTGGTCGAGGAGGCGCGGGCCAGGGGGCGGGAAATCCGCACTTCCCTGAAGCAGGCGCGGACCGAGATGCGCGGGCTGCTGGAGCAGGACAGCCCGGACGAAGCCGCGGTCATGCAGCACGCCGAACGGATCGGCGCGCTGCGAACCGAGATCCGCAAAAACCGCCTGCGGGCGATGTTGCAGATTCGGGCTCTACTCAGCTCGGAACAACGTCAAGCCCTGACCGCACTACGCCAGGAAAAACGCCCCGGTCGCCGGCGAGGGGGACGGTTTGGCGCGTGTCGGACCAATCTTGCCGAGCTGTGCCCCGAGGCCGGGCCGGGCCGGGCCTCGCTGCAATGTCTCAGCGACAACTGGGCTGCCCTGTCCCCGGGCTGTCAGGCCGTGTTTGAACGCGGCCGGCATCGGGGCAAACGCAGATCGGAACGGCCGGACTGAGCCGCGCCAGCCTATTGCCCGGACTGCTCCGGCGGCGTAGCGGACGACGCGGTGTGGCGGCCGGCCGTCCCGGACGGATTGGTATAGATATCGTTGAGCTGTTGGACGCAGCGGTCGGCCTCGGCCCGGACCTTATCGACGGTCGCCCGGGTCTGGGCATTCCAGGTCGCCGGTTCGGTGCGAAAAATACTCCGATACCAGCGCGTGCTGTGCTGAAAGGCCTCGACCAGATTGTCTACATGCTGGTCGGCCTGGTCTCGACGCAAGGCGGTGATGATCCGCTCACGCACCCGGCGGCGAACCTGCCAGTGTCCATAACCGGCCACGACAGCCACCACACCCAGGCCCCCGCCCCCCAGGCCGAGGAGCAGCTCGCCAAGGCCGAACCAAGCCAGCAGCCCGAGCAAGACCAGCCCCCCTCCGAGCAGTAACCCGTCCCGCCACACGACCCCTGTCCGCCAGCCGCGCAGCATGGCCCGCAATTGGGGAATCAGCTGTCGCTCCAGCTCGTTCGCCGAGCGCTCCAGGGTTCCCACCACACGGTAGGCCTGGGCGGTCCGCACCTGCTGAATACGGGCCTGGATTTCGGCGTGGTCGTGTTCGCGCAGCGCCTCGTACCGGGCCCGGACCTGGGGGTCGGCAATCGGGGGCGCCGCCGAGCGGCTGTAGGTGTGATAAAAACGCCCGGCGGTCAGGCCCTTCTGGGCCAGGCCGCGCTGCCAGGCGGCCACCACCTGTTCGGCGTTGTCATCCTGGGCGGTCGCATCCAGGTGGTTCAGTATGTACAGAAATTTGCTGGAATCCGCCCGCCGGATCGTCTTCTCGACCAGATGCTCAAGCGTATCCCGCATCGAGCCCGCTTCTGGGTGGCGGGCATCAAAAAAAACCAGCACCAGGTCGGACAGGGCGACGATGTGGTCGGTCAGACGCAGCACCGCGGTGCGTTGCTCGTCCGCGTCAAAGCCGGGGCTGTCAATAAAAATCCGGCCCCGAACCACCTGGCTGGGGCAGGTTTTGAGCTGGAGATAGGCGTCCATGCGCTCGCCCTCGCCCGGTGCCGAGGCCTCAAGCTCGCGGCTGATTTTGTAAAACGGGAAGCGTGGGTCGGCGTCCAGCGCCAGGGCTGGGAGCGCCCGGACCTGGGCGTCCTGGCCGTAACACACGACGGTAAACTTGTCGTCAACAGCCTGGTTGCCGGTCAGCTGTAAGGGATAGTCGAGATAGTCGTTGAGGAAGGTCGATTTACCGGCCGAATACGTCCCCAGAACAGCGATGATCGGCCACCACGGCACCTGACGGGTGTAGGACTCGGCGGGCGAGAAAAATCCCAGCCGGCGGGCGACGCCATCCAGTTTGCGCAGGCCGGCCACCACGGCCAGAAAGACCGCTCCCTCCTCTTCCAGTTCGTTCTGGATATGTGTCTCAAGAGCCGCCTCAAGACGGTCCGGGTGAGCGGTCTTGCGTCCAAACAGCACGCGGGCTTCCCCTGCCACTGAGACACCAGAGCGGTGTGGTGTGCGCCTGCCCCGAGCGTCGCCTGCCTGGTGCCTCAGGCGGCGGCCTGGGCCAACCGCTTGGTGATAAAGCCCGGCTTGAACAGCGCGATCAACACCGGCAGCAGGGTCATCGTGGCCAGAAAACTCACCCCCATCCACAGCGCCAGCAACAGCCCCATCTCGCCGCTGAAACGCAGGCTCGACATGGTCCAGAACAGGGTCCCAAGCACCATGGTCAGGGCGGTAAAGGTGACCGCCTTGCCCGAGGTGACCAGCGCCCGCAAGACGGCCGTGTCCAGCGTTTCTCCGGGCTGTTGTTCCTCGATAATCCGGCTGACGATGTACAAGGCATAGTCAATGCCAAAGCCGACCCCGACCGTGACGACCGGCAGGGTATGGATGTTGATGCCGATATCCCGCGCTCCCATGTAGGCGTTGATGATCGCGTTGGCGACCAACAGCGGCAGGATCATGTATACCCCCGCCAATAGCGACCGGTAGGTCACCACCAGGATGAGAAAGATCGTGCCAAAGCCGAGGATGTTGACCAGAATGTCGTTTGTGAGCAGCTCCTCATTGGCCGCAGCCAGCACCCCGATCGGTCCGCCGGCCAGACGGAAGCGGGCGGTCTCCAGGGGGTTGGCGGCAATATACTCGCGGGCCCGCTGGATGATCCGACGCACGGTATCGCCCTTGTGGTCGGTCAGGTAAAAATGGATGGGCGCGTGGCGGAACTGATAGTCGATAACCCGCGCGCTCTCGCTGTGCGAGACGCCAAAGAAGTAGCCCGAGATCGCCATCAGCACCTGGGTGCGGGACCGGGGCAGGACGTTCCACTTTGGATCGCCGGTGCCGTTGACCGCGCCCAGGATATCGACAAACGAGAAACTCGCGCCGACCGCCGGATCGCGCTCCAGATAGCGCTGGAAGCTCTCAATCCAGGGTAAGACCTCGGGGTTCATCAGCGACGGCTGCGAGTCGCGCCGCTCCAGGATTTCCCGGGCGCTCAAGCCTTCCTCAGACGCGCCGGTGTCTTGGGGCAGGGTGCGTTCGGCCATGACCATCAGGTTTTCCACCCCGCCAAAGGTTTCCTGAATGCGGGCATGGGCGGTGTTGTACGGAGAGTCGCGGTACAGCAGGGGCGAGATCGCGCTGGGATCGCCGATGACGAGGTGTTGCCAGAAATAGACGCTGCCGACCATCAGTCCCAGCCAGGTGGCCAGGGTCAGGGCCTTGCCCGCCGGCGACAGCAGGACTGCGGCCAGGCTGCTCAGGGTGCGCTTGAACACTCCCTCGTTGCGTTTGAGGACAATCCGCACGTCGGGTTCGCGCAGATAGTGATAGACGATCGGATTGAGCAACAGCTCACTGATCGTAATGGCCAGGATCCACACCGCGGCACTGATGGCCAGCTTCTGGAGCAGCACGATGGGGACGAACAGGATGACCAGCACCCCCAGTGCATCGGTTAGAATGCCCGACAGGGTCGGCACGAACAGCTGAGCAAAGGCGGCCACAATCGCCGGTTCCTTCTGCCAGTCGGCCTTCTGATATTCCTCGTAATAGCGCTCGTGCATCTGCACCGAGTGGCTGACCGCCCGGGCGGTAATGAAAAACGGGATGACCAGCGTCAGCGGGTCAAGGCTGAAGCCGATCATCTTGATAAAGCCCAGCCCCCAGATGGCCGACACCACCCCGGTGATAGTCGGCCGCAGGGCGCCCCGGATGTCGTGGAAATACAGATACAGACAGAGCCACATCAGGAAGGTGGTTGCCAAAAAGATCCAGTACACCTGCGTGGCGTAGTAGTACACCCAGCCGTACAGCGCCGGGTGGCCGGCAACGTGGATGGTCGTGTTGTCGTCGCTGAACGGCTCGACCACCGCGCCCATGACTTCGTCAAACAGCCGCCGATGATCGATCCGGCCCTCGATAAACGTGGCTTGCAGCAGGGTGGCTTTTTCGTCGAGCGATACCAACACCCCGTACAGATTGGGGGTGGTGTAGACGATCTCCCGCACCCGGCGCACATCGTTCTCGTTCTGCGGGGCGCGTTCCATGATCGGCTCGATCTCGGTCAGGCCGCCGCCCTTGAGCTGGATACGCCGGTTGGTTCGGTGGGCTAGAGAGTTAATCAGGTCGTGGTTGACGCCGTAGATCGTATCGAGCCGCTTGGTCATCTCAAAGACCTTGCCCAGCGTCTCACGGGTAAAGATGGTCCCTTCCTTGACCTCCAGCATGATCTGGAGTGTATTCGCTCCGCCGACCTCTTCGGCATATTCGTTATGGGTCTGGATGAACTCGTGATCCTGCGGCAGCTGTTCGTCAAAACGGGTGATCAGATCGAGTTGAAAGGCAAAGGCGGCAAATATCAACGTCGCCACCGCAACGCCGCTCAAGACGATCTTGCGCCGCGCGATCAGCTGTTCGCCGAGGCGGTACAGAAAAGCCTGGTCTGTGTTCTGCTCTGTTTCACTCATGGCACGCTTCCTCCTGGCTGGTGTCGCTCAGCCCGCGGCCCTGACCATCCCATCCAAACCAAACCGCGTCAAGCACCGTTCAGGGTCGGCCCGCAACACGGGAGCGATCACGCCGAAGACCGCTGCCGCCTTGCAAAGCCCACAGCCAGGCTCTAGTCTCGGCAGAGACGGTGTCACGGCGCAAAAATGGGGATCAGCTATGTCACAGGCAATAGCACAGACGGTCTTGAATGTTCCGTTTCGGCTCAAGGTCGAGGCGGCTCGGTTGACCGAGCAGCAGTTCGTCGAGCTGTGCCGGGAGAACCGGGATTTGCGGTTTGAGCTGACTGCCGACAAGGAGCTGGTCATCATGGCGCCAACGGGCTCAGAAACCGGCCGGCAGAACAGTGAAATTGCCTACACGCTGACGGCTTGGGCCAAGCGAGATGGAACCGGACTGTCGTTTGACTCTTCGACCGGCTTTCGCCTGCCGAACGGGGCCATCCGCTCACCGGATGCCGCCTGGGTCAGGCGAGAGAGCTGGCACGCCCTCAGCCCGGAGCAGAGACGAGGCTTTGCTCCCCTGTGCCCGGATTTTGTGCTGGAACTGCGCTCGCCGAGCGATCAGCTGTCAGCCTTACAGGACAAGATGCAGGAGTATATCGACAACGGCGCGCGCCTGGCCTGGCTGCTCGATCCGTCAGAAAAACGGGCGTATATCTATCGGCCCGGGCGACCGGTCGAACGGCGCGACGGTCCGCCCACGCTTCGCGGCGACCCGGTGCTGCCGGGCTTCGTGCTGCGCCTGGACGTGCTGAACTTGTCCTGAACGAACCCTGACGAAGCCGGCTGGCAGTCATTTGATGTGGATGGGATCAATCCGGTTTTCGGCATACGTTTCTTCTCAACAGTTCTCGATGGCTACGACGGAACTTCGTATTATCCAGTGCCTGAGGAGCGTTTTTATCCCTACGCGTCGTATAGACTCTTCCCTGCGGATTTTCGATTAATTTTCTATCTCTGAAATCGTCGCCGAGATCTCGGTCGTTAGAATATAATAGCCGAGCTCCGCTGACTTGGGCTAAGGCAAGAATATGAGGATCGTCTGACCTAATTGCCCCCTCGCGTTCGATTTGCCGTGTTCTCGTCTCAACTTCTCTCTCATTCACGGTTATCATTTTTCCAGCAAGCTGGGCCGCCACCCCCCAGCGTCTGAAGTCTGGCGAAGTCTCTTCAAGCTCCTTGAGCAATTTGCCGCCAACAATCAGCCTGCCCCCTCCACTTTCGAGCCACTCATAGAACTTCTCTGCTGGAGGTGATGGGCTATCTCCGAACACCTCGTGAGCCACGTTGACGTCAACAATTGCGCACATTCTTCTTCAGGTCCATGCGGATTTCATCTCTTCCATAAAGACCTTCGCATTTCTTCCATGAAGAACTGTCGGTAGCCTGGCGGGGCGTCCAAGACGTTTCCCTGTTCGTCAAATCGTAACGAATGAATGTGAACGTCCAGGTCCTCACGTTCAAAGTACAAGACGGAAACGTCCTCGGGCTTCAATTTCGTCTCTTCGTCGCGTACGTCCATACGCACTCGGTCCAGCAAGTGGTCGCTGTGTGTTTCGACTATCAATTGACGCTCCGGTCCGGCGACCTGGCAGAATAAGCTTCCAAGAGCGGCTTGGGCGCTGGGGTGAAGATGCACTTCTGGTTGCTGCAACAGAAACAGGGACGGCGCCTCTCGGCTCAGCAATTCGGTTATTACGGGTAGCACCTGACTGACGCCATAGCCGACATCAACGAGGTTGCGCTGAGGACCTTTTAGTCGGCGGCCAAACTTTCTGACCTGCACTTGGAAAGGTTCGCTATCTTTTTTCCCGAGTGGCCTAATAGAGATTTCATCGAAAAGACCTGCATCTCGCCCGAAGTTCTCAAGCGCTTTTCTCAGTCTGGCCCACCCGTTCTGGTCGCTGAAGTACATGTTGGCGAGATACATGGGAACGAAAACGCCTTCGGCATCCCGGATCAGACGAGTAGGGTCGTAGGTTCGGCGCGGGTAGGAGCGGACGGGTGCGCTGGCATAAGGTGGCGTCTCTTCGCGATAGCGATAACTGTCCCGGTCGAGAGTGAGGTTCAGTTGTTCGATGAGGTCAAAATCTTCATCGGTAGGCGAACTGGAGCCTTGTGGTGTGATTAGCTCTATATTTCTCCGATCTATGAACTCCTTCAATATCCGTGGAATAGAGAAAAAAACTGAAATCCGGTCGTCATAGGCATCTAATCGGACACGACGAATATAGGGCGTCTTCAACCTCCAAGCGCCCCGTGGCGTCCCAAAGCTGACCTGACAGTGGTAGTTTCTCTCGAAAAGAACCTCGATCCAGCCACCTTCACGGGCAAGCCGTGCTCCCACAGGGATCGGCGCAGTCCCCGTCTTTCCGAAAGTCACCTCGAAACAATAGGACTGACCGTTGGGTTTCAGGCTTGGGGAAACGTTGAAGCCCGCCTCGAAGGTCTTAGCTCGGCCTCCTCTTGCGCCCCGGTGGTGGACGATCTCCTCATAACTTCCAAGATCATAGGGCTCTTCTTTAAAGTCTGGAATCTCATGCTCGTAAGCAATGTCCCACAGCGCCCGGATCAGCGCCATGAATGAGGTCTTGCCGGTGCTGTTCTCACCGACGAGCAGGGTCAGCGGAGCCAAATGGGCGGTCTGCCTCTCCCGGAAACAACGGAAATTTTCGAGTGTGATACTGTCCATGACAGTGTCTCCATTCTTCGCCTCAACACCGACAACAGCATAATAGCGGGCAGGCACTGCTCGTTGCACCCATGAGGACAAGGAGCCGAAGAACGTCGGCAAGTAGCAGAAAGTCCGTGATGTGATCCTGTTCGATGCCAATCAGCGCACACAATGCGTCGGCACGACCACCAGACTAACGCTCCAGCTCGGTGTTCCAGTACGCCGCGTCGACCTCGCTCAGATACGGCAGCCACTCCCGGTAGCGCTTGAAGCTGAAGGTCTCGATCATGAACGGCGTCCACTCCGGCTGAACGGGCTTCTCGATCAGCCGCATGTGGGTCTCTTCGAGCAGCAGACCGCCTTTCTTGCGGTTGCAGGCAAAACACGAGCACACCACGTTGTCCCAGCCCGAGGTACCGCCCTTGGAGCGTGGAACGACATGGTCGAGGTTCAGCTCCGAGCGCGGCAGGCGCCGGCCGCAGTACTGACAGGTGTTCTTGTCGCGGGCAAAGACGTTGAAGCGCGAGAAACGCACCCGCCGCTTCGGCACCCGGTCGTAGGCAACCAGCAGGATGACGCGTGGGACCTTGATGGCTTGGCCGACCAGACCGATGGTTTCGTCGTTCAAGGATGCCGACAGGGCGCTCCAGCTGTTGAAATCGAAGGTCTGGTACTGATCATCAACGGCTTTGGCCACCCCCTGGTAGAGCAGGGAAAACGCGCGCCGCAGCGAGGTGACGTGGACAGGAAAGTAGGATCGGTTGAGCACCAGCACCTTGGTATTGAGTACACTCATGGCTGCCATGTCTTTCCCGAACGAGCCGTCTTTTCACGGCTCGTAAGTCCCTGACGAACAAGAATTTTTCCCGCCACCGTAGCCGGAGGCCGGTGGGCTGTCAAGATTTTGGGGCCGGGCCGACCGGGCAAGAGAGACGAAAAATTCATGCCGGGCCGACCGTCGCCGGGCGCCGCTGGCCTTCACACTGGCGCCCGGCGGCTTCCTTGTGTATAGTTGCGTCTGTAAAGGCGACACCGTGAAGACATCCAGCCATCTCCGAGATGCGTATGCCGATCTCCTGCCCCTGGTCAGCCAGCCGGCCCGCTATACCGGCGGAGAACGAGGGACGGTCGTCAAAGATTCGGCCCAGGTTCGGCTGCGTTTCGCCCTGGCTTTCCCGGAAGTCTACGAGGTGGCCCAGTCCCACCTCGGGCTCCAGATTCTGTACAACCTGCTGAACGAGCGTCCGCACCTGCAGGCCGAACGGGTATATGCACCGTGGGTGGATATGGAAGCCGCGCTGCGCCAGCGGGGACTGCCGCTCGTCTCGCTTGAGACCTATACCCCGCTGTCGGCCTTCGACATTGTCGGCTTCAGCCTCCAGTACGAACTGACGTATACCAACATCCTGATGATGCTGGACCTGGGCGGGATTCCGCTCCTGTCTGAGGACCGGGACGAAACCCATCCGCTGATTATTGCCGGCGGACCGTGCGCCTTTCACCCCGAGCCGCTTGCCGCGTGCATCGACGCGTTTCTGCTGGGCGACGGAGAGGAAGCGATCTTTGATATCTGTGAGACGTATCTGGCCTGGGACGGGACAAACCGGACGGATCTGCTGACCGCCCTGAGCCGTATTCCCGGCGTCTACGTACCGGCGTTTTTTCGGCCCGCCTACAACCAGGACGGTACGCTCAGCGACATTGCCGCCCAGTTCCCCGACCGGCCGCTCGTCCACAAGCGCGTTGTCACCGACCTCAACTCCATCCCCCAGCTCACCCGGCAGGTCGTGCCCAACGTCAACATCGTCCATGACCGGATTGCGGTCGAGGTCATGCGCGGCTGCGTGCGCGGCTGTCGTTTCTGTCAGGCCGGCTATATTTACCGTCCCCTGCGTGAGCGCGACCCGCGCGCCCTGCAGCAGCAGATCGACACCCTGGTCGAAGACAGCGGCTATGAAGAGGTCTCGCTGCTCAGCCTCAGTACCGGCGATTACAGCTGTGTGAACCCGCTGCTGCGCGAGATCATGAATCGCTTTTCTGGCCTCAAGGTGTCGGTGTCGCTGCCGTCTACCCGGGTTGACGCCCTCTCGCCGCATATCCTGGAAGAGATCCGCCGGGTGCGCAAAACCGGCTTTACCCTGGCCCCGGAAGCCGGCACTCAGCGGATGCGCGATGTCATCCAGAAAGAGTACAAAGAGGAGGAGTTGCTGGAGGCCGCCCGGGTGTTGTTCGGCCTCGGCTGGAAAAGCGTCAAACTCTACTTCATGCTCGGCCTGCCGGGCGAAACCGAAGAAGACCTGCGCGGCATTATCGACCTGAGCCGCAAGGTCTCGGCCGTGGGCAAACACCGCCGCCAGGTCACCGCCAGCGTCTCGACCTTTGTGCCCAAGCCGCATACCCCGTTCCAGTGGGCGGGCCAAGTCAGTCTGGAGGAAACTGAGGCGCGCCAGCAGCTGCTGCGCCGCGAACTGCGGCGGGCCGGCATTCAGTTCAAGTGGCACGAGGCCCGGCTGTCGTGGCTGGAGGGCGTGTTTGCACGGGGCGACCGAAGGCTGACCGGCCCCCTGATCAGCGCCTACCGGCTGGGCTGCCGGTTTGACGGCTGGACCGATCAGTTTCGGCTCGACCTGTGGCAGCAGGCTTTTGCCCAGCACGGTGTGGACCCGGACTGGTATCTGCGCCGGCGTCTTCTGGACGAAAGCCTGGCCTGGGATCACCTCGACAGCGGGGTGACCAAGAAATGGCTGCAACGCGATCTGGCCAAGGCGTTTGAAGGCACGCTGACCCCGGATTGCAGCGTTGAGCGCTGCTCGTACTGCGGGGCGTGCGATTTTCAGACCGTCCGCAATGTGACCTACCATCTGAGTGGGGCAAAAGGGGCCGAACATCGCGGGCCGGACGTTGACGGCTGGGCCAGACGGGTGTTGCCGGAGCACAGCTTGTGGGGCACCCGGCAGTGGCAGGCGATGCAGGAGAAGCGGGCGGACACAGGGGAAAAGTCAAAGGGCAAAGGGCAGAGGGCAAAGGGCAAAGGGCCCTCCCTCAGCCCCCAGGGTGCAGGGCCGGTTTCAGACTCTCCCGTTCCCAGCGGCAATGCCGAGGAATGGCTGGCCGGCGATCCCAACACCATCGCGGTCAGCCAGGGCGACCACAAGGCTGGCGTGGTGCGTATCCGGGTCGCCTACAGCCGGCTTGAGGAGGCCCGCTTTCTGGGTGCGCGGGAACTCATCACTGTGCTGACCCGGGCAGCCCGGCGGGCCAAACTGCCCGTCGCCTACAGCCAGGGCTTCCACCCCAGCCCACGGATGAGCTTTGGCCCTGCCCTGCCGCTCGGGATGGAGAGCGAGGAAGAGTTCTTTGATATTGTCCTGACCGAGGCGCTCGCTCCGGGCCAGCTGGCCGAACGACTACACACCCAGCTGCCGGCTGGCCTGGCTATTCAGCGGGCCGAAGCCATCGCCCTGAAGGCACCGAGTATCGAAGCCCGCATACAGGCCAGCCGCTACCGGGTGACACTCGACTCGCTGCCCGCCGACAAACGGACCGCCGCGTTCTGGACCCGGTGTTTCAACCGGTTTGCCGCCGCCCCGAGCTTTCCGCTTCAGAAACGCAACCGCCGGGGCGTCAAAACCCTGGACGCCAAGCGCTGCGTCCGCCAGCTCAGGCTGAGCACGCCCCACGCGCTGAGCCTTGAGATCGCCGTCACCCCAAAGGGAACACTCAATCCTCAGGAATTTCTCCGCGCCCTGGCAGACTTATCCGAGGAAGAGGCAAAAATCCTGCGGGTGACAAAAATTCAGACCGTATTTCATGCCCCCGTGGAGGTGGCAGTAGACCCGACAGAAGCGGAGCGGCCGCCAGCCTCGCCCACGCCGCCGGCTTCTGCACGAAATGGATAGACGTGCCGCAGAAAATCATTATTAACTCAACCCCCTATGAGGCCAGGGTGGCCCTCCTGGAGAACAACGCCCTGGTCGAAATTCACATCGAACGAACCCAACAGCGCAATGTCGCCGGCAATATCTATCTCGGCCGCGTCACCCGGGTGCTGCCCGGCATGCAGGCCGCTTTTGTCGATATCGGCCTGGAAAAGGCCGGCTTCATCCACGCCTCGGATCTGTTTGGCGGGACGCTTCCGGCCGGCTACGCCGAGGATGAGGACGAGGACGCCGCCGGGGCGGACGACGGAGAACTGGACACCGCCGCGCTGAGCGCCGCCTACCGGCAGTATGGAGCGGAAGACCCGGACGAACTCGCCGAGGCCGACGCGGACGACGAACCGGACGACACGCCTGAGGACTCGTCCGACCAGACCAAACGGAGCCCCTCGGCCAAGACCGGTTCGGGTGGGCGCGGGCGACGCCGGCGCGCCTCAGCGCCGCTGCTGCCGCTGGAAGAGAAGATCAAAAAAAATCAGGAAATCCTGGTCCAGGTCGCCAAAGAGTCGATCGGCACCAAGGGGCCGCGACTGACCTCTCACATCTCCCTGCCCGGGCGCCATCTGGTGTATACCCCGACGGCCGGTCATATCGGCGTCTCGCGCCGCATTGCCGACCCTAAAGAGCGCAAGCGTTTGCGCGAAATCGTCGCCGACATGAAGGCCGAGGGCGGCTTCATCGTCCGCACCGCATGTGAGGGCCTGACCAAGAAAGAGATTCAGGGCGACATGCGATTTTTGCTCAGGCTGTGGAGTGGTCTCAGCAAAAAACGCGAGACCAGCTCTGCCCCCGCGCTGCTGCACGAGGACATGGATGTCACGCTGCGCATTATTCGGGATCTGCTGACCGCCGAGGTGGATCAGGTGGTGGTCGACAATCCCGACGACTATGAACGGCTCAAGGAGTTTGCGGCCACCTTCCTGCCCCGCTCGCGAAGCCGCATCCAGCACTATGACCGGCCGGAGCCGATCTTCGATCACTACAAGGTCGAGCCCCAGGTCGCCAAAGCTCTGGAGCGCCGGGTGGAACTCAAATCGGGTGGCCACATCGTGGTCGATCAGACCGAGGCGCTGACCGCCATCGATGTCAACACCGGTCGCTTTGTGGGCAAGCGTGACCAGGAAGAGACCATGCTGCGCACCAACCTGGAGGCCAGCCAGGTTATTGTGGAACAGCTCCGCCTGCGCAATCTGGGCGGGTTGATCATCGTGGATTTCATCGACATGGAGCGGGCGGCCAACCGCAACAAGCTGACCGAAACCATGCGGGCGGCGCTGAAAAAAGACAAGACGCGCAGCAATATGCGCAAGATCAGCGAACTGGGGCTGGTCCAGATGACGCGCAAGCGTACCCGTGAGAACCTCAAGCAGCAGCTGTGTGACCCGTGTCCGTACTGTAACGGCAACGGCGTCTTGCGCTCGGTGCCAACCCTGGCCTATACGATCTTTCGCCATCTACCCAAGGCCGCGGCCTCACATCCGCATGCCTCGACGCTGATGATTAAAGCCCATCCCGAGGTCGTCACCTTTTTGTACGACGAAGAGAGTGCGCACCTTGAGGACCTGGAACGGCGCCTGGGCAAGCGTTTCTTTTTGCGGGCAACGCCCAGCATGCATCTCGAAGAGTACACCGTCGAAGCCGTCGGGCCCGAGCCGGCTCCGCCGTCGCCGAGCAAGACCGGCAAGCGCGGAACACGCTCGCGTAGCCGTCGGGCCGCAGCGTCAGACAGCGGCTGAGCCGGACCACATGTGCTTGTGCTCCACGCCTACCAAGCCACGGCGTAGCCTGGGCGACGTGGGTCGGCGCCGGCCGCCAAGACGCCGCTATGTGGGTCACGCTGTGTGACTACTGCTCCGATGCCGCACGCGCCAACACGGTGAATGGTGTGCCCCCGGGCAGCCAGAGCCTCGGCCACCATGTCTGGAAAACCCGCTTCGAGGTTGAGGACACCCGGGTAGTAGACACGCGGGTAAAATGAGTTGGGCATGCTCTGGGTCGAAAAGCGGGGAGCTTCCACCGCCTGTTGTGGATTCATGCCAAAGACCAGAACGTTAAGCATCAGCTGCAGATTGGCCTGAGTCTGGTCGTCGCCGCCCGGGCAGCCGAAGGTCATGATCGGCTGGCCATCGCGACAGACCAGATAGTTCACCAGGGTTGTGCGGGGTCGCTTGCCGGGTTGCAGTCCGTTGGCGTGCGTGTCGTCGAGAAAAAACATCTCACTGCGGGTGCTCAGCGTACAGCCGAGTTCCGGCACGAAAACCGATTTGCGGAACACGCCGCCGCTTGGGGTGAGACAGACGATATTGCCGTCGCGATCAATCACCGCCAGATGGGTCGTGCCCTCTTCCGAGGCGGGCGGACTGCCGGCCGCCGCTGCCTGCGGCGCGCGGGACGGTGGGCTCGACGCTCCGGGTGGCATCCCACACGCGGGCAGTTCCGGGCAGGCCCGCGTGCCAACGCCTGTCACGCGCCCTGCGGCGTAGTTCTTGTCGAGCAGACCTTCAAGCGGCACGGCGGCGAACAGAGGGTCGCCATAGTAGCGTTCGCGGTCGGCAAAGGCGAGTTTGAGTACCTCGGTGAGAGTATGCACGTAGGCTGGAGAATTATGCCCCAGGGCGGGGAGGTCGACGTGCTCCAGCATGTTGAGCGCTTGCAGCAGGACGGCGGCCTGGGTCCAGGTCGATTGGGTATGGATGGTGCAGCCGGCAAAGGCGGTGTGGATGGGCGTCTCGAAGCGCGCCCGATATTGCGCCAGGTCGCCAGGCTGCAAGAACCCGCCGACACGTTCAGAGAAGGCGACCATGCGCCGGGCGATTTCTCCCTCATAGAACACCGCCCGTGCCGCCCGCAGGCCGTCCCGACGTGAGCCCGGCGTTTTGCCCTCGGCTTCAACCAGCAAACGCAGAGTTTGGCCGAGTTGGGGCTGGACGAACAGACTGCCCACGGCCGGCACCTGCCCGCCGGGATAAAACACCGCCGTGCCGCCAGGCGGGTAGAGCTGGAATTGCGCCAGGGTCTCTGGCCCCTGGAGCATGCGGTGCATGTATTCGTACATGGGAAAGCCACGCTCGGCATAGTCGATGGCCGGGGCCAAAACCTCCCCGAGCGTTTTGGTGCCGTAGTGCTCCAAGAGGAGCAGATAGGCATCAACCACCCCTGGGACGGTGAAAGACAGGTGGGCCTGGGCGCCCGGACCGGTTGGAATCTTGTCCAGACCACGGGCGCGAAAGGCGTCTACGGTGGCGGCGTGCGGCGCCACGCCTTGTCCGCTCAGGGCGCGCAGCTCGCCGCTGGCGGCGTGGTACAGCATGCCGACCCCTTCGGCGGCCAGGGAATAGGACGCCGTCGGCTCGATCACGGCCGCAGCCAGACCGGCGGCCGCAGCCGCGTCAAAGGCATTGCCGCCGCTCAGCAACAGGCGCATGGCGGCCATAGAGGTGAGCGCATGGCCGCTGGACACGATACCATGGGTGCCGTGTATCACCGGCCGGCTCGTGGTGCGGGTCACGTCGGTATGTTCACGATCATGGGCTATGGCCACACGTCACCTCCTTGGCAACAGAGCCCGGAGCTGACCTTCGCCCCGCACACTGCTGCGCCTCGATGATGCAGAGGCTGCCTGCTCGGCAGCGTTGATATGAACAGAGAGAAACATACGGTGTTGTGACCATACGGTCTGCTAAGACGGAGCGCCGGGTTTCGCAAAAAGGCGCCGATACCACGGGACGCCGGCCGCCTTGAGGCGCGCCCGTTCCTGCTGGAGCCGCTCTCTGTCCCGTTCCTTGGCGATCTTGGCCAGGTAGCGCTCACCCGTGGCCGCATGGCAGGCTTTGTATTTCTTGCCGCTCCCGCACGGACACGGATCGTTCCGACCGACCTGCGGGACGGAACGCGGCCGGGTTTCGACCGGCTTGCGGTTCGGCAAGGCCGAAGACAGCCTGATCCCGTGACGTTTTCTGGCCATACCCCACCCTCCTGGGCCTGACGGCCGTCTAGGCGAGCGTGACCCCGCCGTCAACAATAATATTCTGGCCGGTCACAAAATCCGAGGCGGGCGCGGCAAGAAAAATAGCCGTCCCGAGCAGATCCTGCGGTTCACCCACCCGGCGCAGCGGAGTTTGACGAACCATCTCCTGCTCGACCTCGGGCCGGGTCAGATGCGGAGCGGTCATGCCCGTCCGAATATAGCCGGGGCTGAAACAGTTGACATACACCCGATGTCTGGCCCAGCGCATGGCCAGCACCCGGGTGAGTTGGATCACTCCGGCCTTGGCAACCGAGTAGGTCAGGCCCGAGTTGACGACCAGACCCGAGATGGAGGCGGTGTTGATGATCTTGCCCCCACCGTGGGCGATCATGTACCGCCCGGCCGCCTGGGCACACAGGAAGACCCCGGTCATATCGACATCCAGCTCGGCGTGCCAGTCCTCCAGACTGAGGTTTTCGGGCTTCACGATCTTAAGGATGCCAGCATTATTGAACGCAAAATCGAGTCCGCCGAGCTGCTCGACGGTAAAGTTGACCAGCTCCTCGACCGCGGCCGCCTGAGCGACATCGGTCTGAAGCGGACAGGCCTGCTGGCCGCTGGCGCTGCGAATCTCGTCCGCAACCTGGTGGGCGGCGTCCGGGTTGATATCGCTGACCACGACCGACGCCCCGGCTTCGGCCAGACCGCACGCTATAGCCCGGCCGAGCCCCGAGCCCGCTCCGGTGACATAGCCCCGTTTGCCCGACAGATCGAAGAGAGGGTGTCCGCTCATATCGCATCCTTTCCCCCTCCTCTTGTATCCAGCCGTCGGGGGCGAGGCAAGACAGCGGCCAAGCCGGTCCGGCAGGGTAATCTGGATTGCACCCATACGGCCCGTATGGCATAGCTGAGGCGATTTGCCTCAGCCGGACATGCGACCGAGGAGTGATCGTGCGTCAGGAATTACTCGACATCTTGGTATGCCCCGAAACCCGGCAACCTGTCTACCTGGCCGACGCGCCACTCCTCGACCGGCTCAACCGGCGTATCGGTCAAGGGAGACTGGCCAACCGGGGCGGCACCCCCATCACGACTCCGCTGGAAGCCGCGCTCGTCCGTGAAGACCGTCGGTACTGCTATCCTATCCGGGCTGATATCCCGGTCATGCTGATTGACGAGGCCATCCCGCTGAGCGATCTCTGCTGATGGGACTGCAGAATCCCCAAAGCCTCTCCCGAGTTGCATGGCTGTCCGGTCGTCTGGTAGAGTGGGATGTCTTGAGGCAGATGGAGATGAGGAAGCGGATGGACGCGGGAATGCCTCTCGGATGGGGATGGTCATACCCCACATCTTCCCGCCCTCGGTCGCGGGATCGTATGCAAGGTCTGAGCGGTTTACGTCTGGTGACGCTGGTGGTCAGCTTGGGCCTGCTGCTGGGCAGGGCCGACGCGGCCGATCTGCGCGTCCTTGAGCGCATCCATTATACCTCAGTCCGGGAATACACCCGGGTGGTCATCACCCTGTCTGGAGAAGCCCGCCATCGCCTGTTCACCCTGCCGGCCGATCCGGCCAGTCGGCGGCCGCCGCGTATTGTCATCGACTTCTCCTCCGCCGGACTCGGCGCGCGCACCCCGCGGACCATCCCGATCCATCAGGGCCTGCTCAAACAGGTGCGCACCGGGCAATTTGATCCGAGCACGGTCCGGGTTGTCCTGGATGTCGAGCGGCTCGACGAACACCGCGCCTTTGCCCTGTATGCGCCCTACCGTCTGGTTATTGATATACGCGGGCGTCAGCCTCAACCGGCCCCGCCGGCGGACCGGCAGGTCGAGCGTCAGAAGATCATGATTGACCCGGGCCACGGCGGCAAAGACCCGGGAGCCCTGGGACGCGGTCGCGTCAGAGAAAAAGATGTGGTGCTGTCGCTGAGCAAACACCTGGCTCGCAAACTCGAAGCCCGTCTGCCGGTTGAGGTCCTGTTTACACGGACAAACGACACCTTCATTCCCCTGGAGGAGCGAACCGCCCGGGCCAATGCGGCCGGAGCCAGCTTATTCGTCTCGGTGCACGCCAACGCCAGTAAGAACTCCAAGGCCCAGGGGATCGAGACCTACTATCTCAACAACACCAACGACCGGGCGGCCAGACGGCTGGCCGCCTTTGAGAACGGCCTGCTCCACCTGGCGAATCCGGTTCCGGCCAGGACCTACGTCTCGAATCTGGTCAGCGCGCTGCTGCAAAACGGCAAAGCAGACCCCTCGATCGACCTGGCCCGGCATCTCCAAACGGCCCTAGTCGCCCAGGCCAAAAAGCGCAACCCGCAGGTCCGGAATCTTGGCGTCAAAAAAGGGCCGTTTTACGTCCTGGTCGGGGCGGATATGCCCTGTGTGCTGGTCGAGGCCGGGTTTCTGACCAACTCAAAAGAACGCCGCCTGCTGCTGTCCCCCGCCTACCAGAACGACCTAGCCGAAGGCATGTACCAGGGTATTGCCAAATTCCTCAGCCAACCGGACAAAAACCTGTAGGCCGGGTTGTCGATCAGGGCGTGTCGGCCTGCCGACCGCCCAGAACAATGAGCAAACAGGCCAGCCCACAGCCGAGGCCGAGCACCAGGACGAGCCAAACGGGCTGAAACGGAATGGACGGCGCGTGGCCCGACCCAGCCAGCATGGTAAACACGAGCGGCACCGACAGCACGGTGTTGACGCGCGCGGCCAGGAGGGCAGTCCTGGCGCGTGGCGGCCGTTCCGTCTCAGCGCCCTCCCCCGTCCGACCGAGGACAGCCTGGTAGATCGGCCAGATCACAAACCACACGTTCCACCACATGATCGTGCCCAGGACCACCCCACAGCTGATCCACAACCCGGCACTTGACCCCAGCAAACCGCCCGCACCGCTCAGGCCGCTGCCGAGCAAGAAATACTTCCACAGCAGCAATACGCAGCCCGACAAAAAGGTCAGCATCGCCCCCCACCGCAACCACACCAGGGTGGGCAGCATGAGCTGGGGGATGAGCTGGCCACGGAGCGCGGGAGTGAGCTGGACATGGATAAAAGTCAAGAAATACAGCAGACCGATCCACGTCACCCCAGCCAGGATATGCAGCCAGCGAAACAGCGCCTGGACGAGATCATGGCCATCAACCAGCATGGGCCTGTTGTGTCACACCCGGTCACGGTGTGACAAGGACCACGCCACCCGTCGGCAAGCGAGGCGGGCGGGCTTGGCAGACAGGGCCGAGATGCGTATGCTGGGGTAGTCCGTACCCGGACCTCAGGAGGAAGCCCATGGCCGAAAGAGGAAGAGGCGCCAGGAAAGAAAAAAGTTCGCAGCACAAACGTCCCTGTCCGGTGTGTGGAGAAAGCGCTCGGGTTGTCCAGTACGCGGGTTTTGGTTCGAAGAAGGGCTTCTACTGGGCGTGCGAGAGCAAATCGTGCGATTACACCGCCCGGACCCGCTGAGCCGCGTCAGTCCGTGACATACCCGGCTAAAGTACCCGATACAACCTCCCCCATGCGACGCGTAAACAGCCCCGAATCCAGCCCTCCATGCGTCTATATCGTCAGTCACGGTCCGGGCTGCCTGGATGGTGTGGCCGCAGCCGTGGCGGTTGCCCGCTACCGGGCTGGGGCCAGACTGATTCCCCGCTTCGCCTCAAATAGCCGTATTGACCAGGTGCTGCGCTCGATCAGCCCGGAGCACACCCCTGCGGGCAGCGAGGTGTGGATCACCGACATCTCGTGGACTGAGGAAGCGACTAACACCCACCTGCGGCAACTCGCGGACAGGGGCGTCAAGCTGTACTGGTTCGACCACCACCGGACGGCTCTCGCCCGGCATGCCAGTGGGGCAATCCACGCCCCCTTCACCGACTATGAGCTGAGCGAAGCCGTGTCAGGCGCCCGCCTGGTGTACGAATATCTGGAGCGGCGGCTGGCCGCCAGCGACCAAGCCAACGAGGCGTTTCGGGCCTTTGCGCCGGTTGTGGCCCAGGCCGATGACAACGACCGCTGGATCCACGCCATCCCCGGTTCGCGTGAGCTGGCCTTAACCGTCAGCACCCTGGCCGGCACCGATGATGACAATCTCGACGCCTACCACGCCCTGCTCGATATTGATGCCGATATCACCTACAGCCCGGCCATGCGGGCGGCCTACGAACAATCGACCCGCGAGATCAAAGACAGTTTCGCCCTGGCCCAGCGCAGCAGAGTCCGGCGGGCAGGACCGGACGGCAGCAGCCTGGTCTGCGCGGTGTGTGACGGCTATCCGAGCGAAATCGGGGACAGCTGGGGCAAACAGGCGACCAACACCGTCTTTGTCCTCTATGACCGCAAACATGGGGGGGTCAGTCTGCGCCGCTCCCCGGACTGCCAGGTTGACCTGTCCAAGCTGGCCCAGATGTTCGACGGCGGTGGCCATCCTGCGGCGTCCGGCTGTCGGCCGCACGAGCTGCCCGAGCTGATCGCCCGCAGCGTGGCTGGGCTGTTCGCCTCGGGTTTGCAGGACCTGTTTGATGCGGACCGCACGGAATCGGACTAGGCCGCCCGGCCAGCCCGCTTTTTGCGAGCCGGGGCAAGCTCGTAGGCGTAATCAATAGTCAGCGGCGCATGATCGGAAAAGCGCTGGTCTTTATAAATCCACGTCCGGCGAGCCTTGGCCGCCAAGCCAGGGGTGGCAATCTGGTAGTCCAGCCGCCAGCCAACGTTCTTGGCCCAGGCCTGCCCCCGATTTGACCACCAGGTATACTGCTCAGGTTCGCGATTCAGGCGTCGGAACACGTCGACAAAGCCGATCTCGTCAAAGACGCGGCTCAGCCACTCCTGTTCCTGGGGCAAAAAACCCGAATTTTTCTGATTCGAGCGCCAGTTCTTCAGATCCTTCTGGGTATGGGCGATATTCCAATCTCCGCACACCACCACATGTCTACGACTGGTCCGCAGCGCGCGCAGCTCGGGCGCCAGACGTTCCATGAACGCATACTTGGCCGCCTGGCGCTGCTCCGAACTTGAGCCCGACGGCAGGTACAGCGACACCAAGCTCAACCGGCCGAAGTCGGCCCGCAGATAGCGTCCCTCGGCATCAATATCGGCGTGCCCCAAGCCGCACCGCAGGGCGTCTGGCGGGCGCCGGGCATACACCCCGACCCCGGAATAGCCACGTTTCTCGGCCGGATGGAAATATCCGCTCAGCCCCGGGGGTTGGCGCAGAGCGGGAGACAGATCGGCCTCCTGGGCTTTCAGCTCCTGAACGCACACCAGATCGGGCTGCTGGTCTGCTAGCCAGACAAAAAATCCCTTGCGGGCGGCCGAGCGGATACCGTTGAGATTGCACGAGATAATGCGCATGAAGCCTTCCTGCGATTAGCGGAGGCGCGGTCGGGGAACTGGATCGCAGCCGCCAGCACACCAGGGGTGACAGCGGCCGAGGCGTTTGAGGGTCAGACCCAGGGCCCGGAAAAAGGAGTGAAGCTGAAAACACTCGATGGCGTACTGGGAACAGCTGGGCAGAAACCGGCAGCCGGCCTGCGGGCCGAACACGGCCGGCAGGAGCGGCGACACCAGGCGCTGATAGACGCGCAGCAGCCCGATCAGACTCCGGCACCCCATCGCGCCGAGGCCGGCCCGGATGCCGCAGGCTGCTGTGTCGTGCCGATCCATGCACCCAATCTATCCCAGCCGCAGCCAAAAGGACACCGGCGGCCAGGCTGGGATAGGCGACTAATCTTGACAGTCCCTGCCGGGCTGGATAAGACGGGGAGTAGCAAATTCTAGAGAGGAGGATTACATGGCAACACCTCAACCTGCCGTACTGAACAGGGATATGGGTCAGCATCAATGGTACGTCCATCTGAGCCGGCTGGACGGCGCGGATATGGGTCGGATCAAGTCTGCTGTCTCCCAGCTCCGTAAAGACTGCGACGATCAGGGTATCAACCTGACCATCGGCGTCGGTCCGAGCCTATTGTCAGACCTGACGGATGACGTGCCCAGCGATTTTCAGCCCTACGAAACCTTTCGGTCTGTTGATGGCAGCGGCAAAGAGGCCAAGGGGACCCAAGAAGAGCTGCTGTTCTGGCTGAACCACGACGACAAAGACAAGGTCTGGAAGACGCAGTTTGACGCCCGCCGGGCGCTCAGGGAGGACATGCGCGTCGCCCGCGAGACCATGACCTTCATCTATGGCAACTCCTTTGACATGACCGGCTTCAAAGACGGGACCGGCAACCCCGACCCCGAGCGCGATGTCGAGGTGGCTATTGTTCCGGACGGGGAACCCGGAGCGGGCGGCAGCTTTATCATCGCCCAGCGCTGGATCCATGACCTTGAGGCCTGGAATCTGCTGCCGGTTGATGAACAGGAAAAAGTCTTTGGCCGGACCAAGGGGGAAGAATCCGCCAAGCTGTCCCCCCTGCCCCCCCACTCGCACCTGGCGCACCACGAGCTACGTGAGGGCAAAACGGGCGATGAGAGCACGCCCAAACGTGACGAGATCTCCCGCCGTTCGACGCCGTATGCCTTCCACGATGGAACGGTCGGCCTGTATTTCATGGCCTTCTGCAAGTCTCAGGCGCCGCTACGCGAGCGCATGCGGGCCATGTATGGGATGGATGGCCAGCTACGCGACCGGCTGACATCGTACAGCAACCCGGCGTCGGGCTCGTTCTATTTTGCCCCGTCGGTCGAGACGCTGGACAAGGCGCTGTCGTAAGGCAGCCCTCTGCCTCGCAGCAAACGGGGTCTCCTTGGGGGAGGCCCCGTTTTTTTGGCTCAGCATTTTTCCAGGCTGAACACCGCCGTCGTCGCCCGCAGATTTTTATAGCGGACGTTCTTCAGGCGCCGCGTGTGGGCCAGATAGCGCTCCTGCGCGATGCGGACTTCCAGCCGCTGGCAGAAGTCGCCAAAGTCGGCCACCGTAAAGGCCTGCCAGCGGGGCGCCTGATGCCAGCGTTCGGGCAGGTCAGAGGCGTGCGGGATGCGCCCGGTCAGCAGCAGCTCAAACCGACACCGCCAATAGCCCCAGTTGGGAAAACTGACAATCGCCTGTTTGCCGACCCGCAGCATCTCCTCGACGATCATGGCCGGATCGTCCAGAAACGGCAGCGTCTGGCTCAGGATCACATAGTCGAAACTGGCCGCCGGATAATCGGCCAACCCCTCTTCGAGGTTGCCCTGGCGCACGCTCAAACCGCGCCGGACACAGGTCAGAATCCCATCCTCGCCCAACTCGATGCCCCGTCCGGTCACCTGTTTCTCGCGGACGAGGTACTCGAGCAGGGCGCCGTCCCCACACCCCAGGTCAAGAATACGGACCTGGGGGGGCACCAGATCGGCGATGACGAGTAGGTCGGAACGCAGGCTGACAGGGCTCACAGCGTGGTCTGCCCGCTCATGCAGCCACCCCGGTCTTCCGCCCCTTTTGATTGCGGGTCGGCGGATGGGACGAGGGGCCGGCGGGCACAGTGATACCCTCATCGTGGACCAGGCGGTCAAGAAAACTGCCGAGTAAACTGGTCATGGTCTCGACTTCGAGCAGAAACGCGTCGTGCCCCCACGAACTCTGTACGTCGAGATAGGTCACATCGGCCCCGGCGGCGGTCAACGCGCTGACCAGCTCTTTGCTGTGATAGCTCGGATACAGCCAGTCGCTGGTAAAGCTGACGACCAGATATTTGAGCCCAGCCGAGTTGGCAAACGCGGCGGCCAGGGAACCGGTCGTGGCGCTCAGGTCGAAATAGTCCATCGCCTTGGTGATATACAGATAGCTATTGGCGTCAAACCGGCGAGTAAAGTTATTGCCCTTGTATTTCAGATAGCTTTCGACCTGAAACTCGGTCCGAAATTCATAGCCGTAGCGGACGCGACCCTGCAAACGACGGCCGAACTTCTGCTGCATGGACTCTTCGCTCAGATAGGTGATATGGCCGACCATCCGCGCCACGGCCAGCCCGGCGTCGGGTTTGGCCTCGGCGCTGTAATAATCACCGTTATTCCAGGCCGGGTCTGCGTAAATGGCCTGGCGACCGACCTCACTCAGCGCGATCAGCATCGGGCTGTGGTGGGCCGTGGTGGCGACCGGGATGGCCGCCCGGACGCGCTTCGGATGCGCGGCTGCCCACTCCAGGGCCTGCATGCCGCCCATTGAGCCGCCGGCCACGCACAGCAACCGGTCAATCTCCAGGTGATCCACCAGCCGAACCTGGGCGCGGACCATATCGCCGATAGTCACGACCGGGAAACGCATGCCGTACGGCGTCTGGGTGGCCGGGTCGAGATGGGCCGGACCGGTCGAGCCGTAACAGCCGCCCAGGACGTTGCTGCAGATGACAAAGAAGCGGTCGGTATCAAAGGCCTTGCCCGGTCCGATGCAGTCGTCCCACCAGCCCAGACGCCCGTCCTCGGGCTCGTAGTGGCCGGCGGCGTGGGCACTCCCGCTCAGCGCATGGGTGATCAGAATGGCGTTCGAGCGGTCCGCGTTCAGCTGCCCGTAGGTCTCATAGGCGAGGCTGACCGGGCTCAGCGTTGTCCCGCTGTCAAGCGGAAACGGCTGCTGCTGGGCAAAGGTGAGTTGGTGCGGCTGGACAATGCCGACATCGCCAGTACTGCTCATGGGTTGTCTCGGTCAGCTCTCCGCCGGAGCGCTAGCTGCTGGCCGCCCTGAGGGCCTGGTCCAGGTCCCACACAATGTCATCGGCGTCTTCTATGCCGACACTCAGCCGGACGAAATCGGGCGATACCCCGGCACTCAGCAACTCGTCCTCGTTGAGCTGGCTGTGGGTCGTGCTGGCCGGGTGGATAGCCAGACTCTTGGCGTCCCCGACATTGGCCACATGGCTGTGAAGTCTGAGGCTGTTGATAAAGGTCTCGCCCGCCGCACGCCCGCCCTTGATCCGAAAGCCCAGGATCGATCCGGCGCCGCGGGGCAGATATTTCTGGGCTCTGGCGTGGTCCGGGTGCTGGGCCAGGCCGGGAAAGGCGACCGATTCGACCCCGGGATGGGTGTCGAGAAACTCGGCCACCTGCTGAGCGTTTTCGACATGGCGCTGCATACGCAGACTCAGCGTCTCAACTCCCAGCAGGGTGGTGAAGCTGTCAAACGGCGCCTGACAGCCGCCCACGTCGCGCAGGATCTGCACCCGAGACTTGAGAATCATGGCCGGGGCGCCCAGGTCGGCGTACACCAAGCCGTGATAGGACGGGTCCGGTTCGGTGAAATTGGGAAAGCGGCCGCTTCGCCAGTCAAAATTGCCGCCATCAATAATCGCCCCCCCAATCGCCGTGCCGTGCCCGCTCAGAAACTTGGTTGTGCTGTGAGTCACAATGTGCGCCCCCCAGTCAAACGGCCGGCACAGGTAGGGCGTGGCAAAAGTGTTGTCGATCATGATCGGAATATGGTGGGCCCGCGACACCTCGGACACCTCGTCAAACGGAAAAACTGTAATGTCCGGGTTTCCCAGGGTCTCACCGTAGAGAATCTTGGTGTTGGGCTGGACCGCGGCGGCAAACTCCTCGGGTTTGGTCGGATCGACAAAGGTCGTCGTAATCCCCATGCGCGGAAAGGTGTGGGTGAACTGGTTATACGTCCCGCCATACAGGCGGCTGCTGCTGACGATATGATCGCCCTGCCCGCACAGGGCCATGATGGCCATCATCTGGGCCGCGTGGCCGCTGCTGGAAACCAGGGCGCCGACCCCGCCTTCGAGCGAGGCCAGGCGCTGTTCCAGGACATCGTTGGTCGGATTCATGATGCGGGTATAGATATTGCCGGGCTCTTTGAGGGCAAACAGGTCGGCCGCGTGCCCGGTGTCTTTGAACTGATAGCTGGTGGTGTGGTAGATCGGCACCGCCCGACTGCCGGTGGTCGGATCGGGCTGTTGGCCGGCGTGCAGCTGACGGGTGCTGAATCCGTATTGGCGCTCATGCGTCTGGTTGGCGCTCATGCGTTATTCTCCCTCGTGATGCCAGGTTCGGCCTCGTCCCTCTTGCCAAGGTGGCTGGCGTTCGTCCGAGTATAGCGGGAGAAGACGTGGGGCAGCAAGACGCTGAGTGTTGCGGCCCGCGTTGCAGGACCCGGTACGGCTGGCTATGATGCCCCCATCGGCCTGTCACCAACAGGCGAAGGAGGATCCCATGCCAGGTAAATTCTGTGTTTCTCTCACCCACGCCAAAGACAACCCGGATAAAGCCACCGTCGCCTTTGTGATTGCCAATGCCGCGGTCGGCTCCGATCAGGAAACCCTGGTATTTTTGAGTACCGAAGGCGTGCGCTTGGCCGTCAGCGGCTATGCCGACGATATCCGTGAAGACGGATTTCTGCCCCTCAAAGAGCTGATGACAAACTACGCCGAAGCCGGCGGGACGATCTATGTGTGCTCGCCGTGCTTCAAGAGACGGGGCCTGGACGAAAACAGTCTGGTGCCGGGGGCGAAGATCGTAGGCGGAGCCAAGCTGATCGAGTATCTGGCCGACGGCACACCGTGTGTGTCGTACTGATCCGAATCGTTCTCCCGCTTGTCGCTGCAGCTCAGAGACGAGAGCGCAGGAGTCATGGCAATGGATGAGCACCCGTATCAGCCGCACGACAGTTTTGACGGTGGCGATCTCGACTGCGGAAACGGTCTGCTGTTGCTGATCCGCAAACATATCGATCCGCTCACTCTAGGCCAGCTGCTCGAGATTCTGTCAACCGAATCCTCCGTCGTCGAAGACCTGCCGGCCTGGTGCCGTCTGACCAAGAATGAGCTGGTCTCCCATATCCGGCGCGGCCAGCAGAACAGTTTTCTGGTCTCCAAAGGGCCGCATCACAAGCCGGCCGACCGGGTGCCAACGCCGTCACCTGTCCAGAAGCATCGGCACAAAAAAACGCGAACGCCGCGCACGGACAGGGAACCGGCGCCGATCACCCAGCCAATCAAAGAGGTGGTCATTCCCGACCAGTTGCCGGCCCCTCAGCCCGCCTCGGCTATTGCCCCGCTGTCGGTCATGAACATCGGCAGCTGGCCGCGTCCGCCGTGGTTGCTGCGGGCGCTGAACGACCATCTCGAAGGACGGATGCCGGACGACGAGTTTTCACGCACGGCCGAAGACGCGGTGCGTCTGGCGGTTGCCGCCCAGCAGCGGGCCGGGGTCCAGGTCGTGACCGACGGTGAGCAGCACCGCGACAACTATGCCAGCTTTGTGGGCGGCCTGCTCGACAACTGTCAGCTGATCCCCATCACCGACCTGCTGCCCTATGTTGACGACCCGCACGAATTTGAGCGCGAACTGCGCGCCCTGGACGTGCCGGCCGGTAAAGTCCGCCATCCCGCAGTGTTCGGTCCCCTGGGGCGCAGCCGTTCGCTCACCGTTCACGAGGCCGAGTTCTTGCGGGGTCTGACCCCGGCGCCGCTGAAAGTCGCCCTGCCCGGCCCCTACCTGTTGACCCGGACGATGTGGATGGAATGTATCTCAGACCGGGCCTACGACACCCGTGAAGACCTCGCCACCGACATTGTCCGGGTGCTGCGCGAGGAGGTGCATCATCTGCTGGCCGCCGGCGTGTCCCTGGTCCAGCTTGACGAGCCGGTTCTGACCGAGGTCGTCTTCAGCGGCACGATCACCAACCGCACCTTCATGTGCGGCGCCCTGGGAGAAAAACGCGAACCCGCAGCCGAACTCGCCTTGGCCGCATCGCTCATTCAACAGGTCGTCGCAGGTCTGCCACGCGAACGCCTGGGCCTACACATCTGCCGCGGCAACTGGACCCCGGACGAGAGCGTTGCCCTGGCCGGCGACTATGTGCCACTCATCCCGCTCCTGCAAAAGCTGCCGGTGGGGACGTTTTTCCTCGAGCTGTGTACCCCGCGGGCCGGCGATATGGAGGTCCTGGCCGCGCTGCCGGCCGAGGCGCGTATCGGCGTCGGTGTGGTCAACCAGAAGCATCAGGCCACGGAAAGCCTTGAGGAGGTTTTGGCCAGGGCCGAGCGCGCCGTCGCCCTGTTCGGACCGGAACGGGTCCTGCTCAACCCGGACTGTGGCTTTGCCACCTTTGCCGACAACCCCATCGTTTCGGCCCAGCAGGCCGAGCACAAGCTGGCGGTCATGGTCGAAGCCGCCGCCCGGCTACGGGAGCGCTATCCACTGTAGACCCGCTGATACCGACACAGTATGGCCTTTCTTTGGGGACCGTCTGCTGCTACAAGCCGTCCATAAACCCCCAGACCTTCAGGAGACGAAAACATGACACAGCTCCGCATAGAGGGTGAGGTTTCCACTCCCCAGGCTTTCAGCTTCAGCGACCTGACTCGGCTGCCCGGCCAGATCGCCGATGTCGGGCAGTTTATTCCCGGCCGTGACGGCGGCGGTGTTCGCCTGCGGTCTCTGCTCGAGCGGGTCAGCCCCGCGGACAGCGCTCGGTATATGACCCTCGAATCCAGCGATGGAAAATTTTCGGCCAGCCTGCCCATCACAGCCGTGCAGGACGCCATTGTGGCCTATCGGCTGGGGGATGCACCGCTGCCGACCAAAAAAGGCGGCCCATTTCGCTTTTTTATTCCCAATGTCGAGGAGTGTGCGGTTGGCGAGGTTGACGCGTGTGCCAACGTCAAATTTCTGGGGCGCCTGCACCTGAGCCACGAACCCGGTCGGGATGTCCGTCCGACCAGCCCGGTATCGCACCAAGCTCACCACGAACAACCGGGCCATGAGCACCTGCCCAAAGACTAGGTCATGCCCCTCGATATACCGCCAGCCAAAGCCGGTGTTGTGGCCACCCGCCCCACGGCCACAGCCGAGCCTGAGGTGTTGCTGATCACCAGCCGCAAACATCCCCACAGCTGGATTTTTCCGGTCGGCACGGTTGAGCCGGGAGAAAATCTGGAGCGGGCAGCCGCCCGGGAGTGTGCCGAGGAGAGTGGCTATACGGTTGAGGTCGGACGCCTGTTAGCCACGCTCAGGTTGGCGGGTGAGGCTGGCGGAGCGGCGCAGCCATTTTTTTTCTTTGCCGCCAGCGTCGCCGGCGAGTGTACGACGTATGAAACCGACCGCCAGCGGTGCTGGGTCGGGCTGTCACAGCTCGTCGAGGCTGTGGCCGAGGTGTTCAGCCCGGTGGCCCGGGCCGCGGTGGAACACTGGACTTCAGACAGACCGTCCGTCGCTCGCACGCCCTAGCTTCAGACCCGCCCCCGTCCGTGTGACGGACTCGCCTATTCTTGGGTCACCCGCAGGACTTCGGCCACCGTTGTCAGGCCCTGACTCACCGTCCGCCAGCCGTCGTCGCGCAGGACGCGCATGCCTTGGGCGGCAGTGGACCGGTTCTTAATTATGTCGGCCGAGGCGCGTTTGAGAATCAGCGGGCGGATGTCTTCATCGACAGACATCAGCTCAAAGATGCCCCGCCGACCGTGATAGCCGGTGTTGGCGCAGGCCTCACAGCCGACCGCTTCATAGGTCAGAGACGGAGCGGACGACACGCCGTTGGCAACGCCGTTTGACCCGAGCCCATGCCCCTCAAACCCCACCCCGCTATGGCTGGGACGGCGGCACTGGCGGCATAATGAGCGGACCAGGCGCTGGGCCATCACCCCCAGCAGCGAGGAGGCCAACAGATAGTCCTCAACCCCCATCTCCAGGAGCCGGGTGATAGCCCCAGCGGCATCGTTGGTGTGCAGGGTCGAGAACACCAGATGACCGGTCAGCGCGGACTGGATGGCAATCTCAGCGGTTTCATAGTCACGAATCTCACCGATCATAATGACGTCCGGGTCCTGGCGCACGATGGAACGCAGCCCCGAGGCAAAGCTGAGGCCGATTTGGGGTTTGACGTGGACCTGGTTGACACCGCTCAGCTGGTACTCGACCGGGTCCTCGATGGTAATGATCTTTTTGTCTGGAGAGTTGATTTTGTCCAAAGCCCCGTACAGCGTAGTCGTTTTTCCGCTCCCGGTCGGTCCCGTCACCAGGATCATGCCGTAGGGCTTGGCAATCAGGGCCTCGAACAACTCCAGGGTATCGGCCGGAAAGCCTAAGGATTCGAGGCTGAGCGTAATACTGGAGCGGTCGAGAATACGCAGGACAACGCTCTCTCCGTACAGCGTCGGCAGGGTCGAGACCCGCAGGTCCACCTCACGGCCGAGCATGCGCAGCTTGATCCGCCCGTCCTGGGGCAGGCGGCGTTCGGCGATATTCAGCTTGGCCATCAGCTTGACGCGCGAGATGAGGGCGGCCTGCATCCAGCGCGGCGGAGACTCGATATCGTGCAAGATGCCGTCAATGCGGTAGCGGACCCGCAGTTCCTTTTCAAACGGCTCAATGTGGATATCTGAGGCGCGCTGTTCCATGGCCCGAGAGATCATGACGTTGACGAGGCGGATGACCGGGGCCTCGCTGGCCAGGTCGCGCAGGTGGGCGACAACGTCCTGATCCTCTTCGAGATAGCCGCCCTCCCCGTTGTTCGCTTCCAGACCGTCGGGCGACCCGTCTCCCTCGGTGTCGTAGGCGCTCAGTGCGTCAAGCAGCTCACGTTCGCGCGCCAGCCGGCGCACCACACGCAGACCGGTCGCCTTCTCCAGGGCTTCGATCGTGTCGACATCCCCCGGATCGGCCATGGCAGCGACGAGCTGGCCGTCCTCGACACGCAGCGGGCAGATGCGTGCCTGACGAAAATAGGCCGGGTTAATAGAGTCGAGGGCGGGAGGATCTTGCGGAAAGTCGCGCACTCCGATCAGCGGCGCCCGGTAGTAGTCGGCCAGCACGGGCAGCAGATCGTCCTCGGACATGAAACCGAGTTCGAGCAGCAGACGTTCCATGGGTTCGCCACGTTGCTGCTGGACCAGCTGGACCCGACGCAGATCGTCGGAGGACAGCTTGCCGGTCGCCAGTAGCAACTCATCGAGCCGACTCATCACGCACCGCCCTAGTCAATCAGCGATCCCAGGCGCTCCCAGCGCACCCAGCGGTCGGTCCCGTCCCAGGACCAGTAGATCAGAAAGGCTTTGCCCTTGACATCGTGCACATCGACGAAGCCCCAAAACCGGCTGTCGTGGCTGTGGTCGCGGTTATCACCCATCACAAACAGCCGGTTGGCCGGGACGCGAATCGGCCCAACGTTATCGCGTGGCCCCGGCCGTTCCTGATCGGCTTCGGCGAAGGTGGCGTACGGCTCGTCGGCCGGCCGGCCGTTGATGAGCAGTTGTTTATGCCGGATCTCGACCGTATCTCCACCAACCGCCACCACCCGTTTGATGAAGTCTTTGCTGCTGTCTTTGGGGTAGACAAAGACAATGACGTCACCGCGCCGGGGTTGCCCCCACAGGACGAGGGGCAGATCGAGAGGGTACGGCAGACGCAGCCCGTACAGAAACTTGTTGACCAGGATGTGATCGCCGACCTGGAGGGTTGTCAGCATCGAACCCGAGGGGATTTTAAAGGCTTGGACGATGAAGCTGCGGATGAATAGGGCCAGCAGCAGGGCCACCAGCAGGGCTTCGGTATATTCCCGGACAACGGATTTTTGCCTGAGCTTGGCCCGCGAGGCGGCCACCGGCTTGTCTCCGGCAGTCGGAGGGTCCGGCTCGAAGGCGACCCGTGCGGACGGTTTGTGCTTGGCCATAGCCCGCCTAGCGCCCCCGGCACAGACCGTTGGCAAAAGGTAAACGAGGATCTCTGCTCGACGCGGTGGTCATCATCGTTCCCCTTTTTCGCCAACCCGCAGCAGAGCCAGAAAAGCGTCCTGGGGAATCTCAACCCGTCCGACTTGCTTCATACGCCGCTTCCCCTCTTTTTGCTTTTCTAGCAGTTTTCGCTTACGGGTAATATCCCCTCCGTAGCACTTGGCGGTGACGTTTTTGCGCAGGGCTTTGACGCTTTCACGGGCGATGACCTTGTTGCCGATGGCCGCCTGGACCGCCACCTCAAACATCTGGCGCGGAATCAGCTGGCGCATTTTCTGGACCAGCTCACGCCCCCGGCTGTAGGCTTGATCGCGGTGGACGATCAGCGACAGGGCATCCACGATGTCGCCGTTGATGCGCACGTCGAGCTTGACCAGATCGGCCGGCCGGAGGTCAAGCAACTCGTAGTCGAGCGACGCATAGCCCCGGGTGACCGACTTGAGGCGGTCGTGGAAGTCAACCACGACCTCATTGAGCGGCAGCTCGTACAGCACCATGACGCGTTGGGGGGCTGGGTATTTCAGCTCGCGCTGGACGCCACGCCGTTCCTGACACAGCTGCAGGACGTTGCCGAGATAATCGGTCGGGACGTGGATGGTGGCCAGAATGAACGGCTCTTCAAGCGCCGCAATCTCCTGGACCGGGGGCAATAGCGCCGGATTATCGACGAGCAGCGAGTCGCCGTCCAGCGTCCGCACCCGGTATTCAACCGTCGGCGTGGTGGTGATCAGATCCAGACCAAACTCACGTTCCACGCGCTCCTGGACGATTTCCATGTGCAGCAGGCCCAAAAAACCGCACCGGAAGCCAAACCCGAGCGCCAAAGAACTCTCTTTTTCATAGCTCAGCGAGGAGTCGTTCAGCCGGAGTTTTTCCATGGCATCGCGTAGCGCGTCATACTGGTGGGACTCGACCGGATAGAGGCCGCTGAACACCATCGGCTTGACCTCCTTGAAGCCGGGCAAGGGCTGTCGGGTCGGTCGCTCAGCGTCGGTAATCGTATCCCCGACCCGGGCCTCGGTCACCGTCTTGATGTTGGCCATCACAAAGCCCACCTCGCCGGGCCCCAGCGCGGACACGGCCAGCGGCCGCGGGGCAAACACGCCGATCTGGCCGACCTCGTAGACCATGCCGGTTGATACGAACTGGATGCGCATCCCGGCCCGCAGCACGCCGTCAAAGACACGCACCTGGACCACCGCTCCCTGGTAGGGGTCAAACCAGCTATCGAACACCAGGGCGCTGAGCGGCCGCCGGGCGTTGCCCTGAGGCGGGGGAACCGTCTGGACAATCCCTTCCAGCACGTCGAGAATCCCGCGTCCGTGTTTGGCGCTGGCCAGAACGGCCTCGCTGCCGTCCAGACCGATCACGTCCTCCAATTCGGCTCGCACGCGCTCGGGGTCGGCGCTAGGCAGGTCTATTTTGTTGATGACCGGCAGAATTTCCAGCGAGTGGTCCAGGGCCAGATAGGTATTGGCCAGGGTCTGGGCTTCCACCCCCTGGACGGCATCAACAACCAGAACGGCGCCCTCGCACGCCGACAGGCTACGCGAGACCTCATAGGAAAAGTCAACATGGCCGGGGGTATCGATCAGATTCAGGCAGTAGGTCTCGCCGTCCTGGGCCTGGTAGCCGAGGCGCACCGTCCGCGCCTTAATCGTAATCCCCCGCTCCTGCTCCAGATCCATGGTATCCAGAAACTGGGTCGCCTCTTCGCGTTCGCTGATTGAGCCCGAATATGACAGCAGCTTGTCGGCCAGCGTCGATTTGCCGTGATCGATGTGGGCGACAATGCTGAAGTTGCGAATCAGGCTGCTGTTCATGGAATCCCGCTATCCGTCCTGGCGGTCTCGAAAGAAGGCCACCGTCCGCTCCAGCCCATCGACAACCGCGACCTGCGGACGCCAGCCCAGTATCTGCGCGGCGCGATCCCCGGCCAGGACACTCCGGCGTTGCTCTCCGGCTTGGGCTGGTCCGTGTTGCTCGGCGGCGTCGGCCCCGGTCAGGCGACGCAACTGCCGAAACAGCGTGTTAACGCTGGTCTCCCGTCCAGTACCAATATTCAGCGCGCCCGTATAGTCCACTCCCAGCGCCGCCACGTTCGCCCGCGCAACGTCGTGGACAAACACGTAGTCGCGCGTCTGCTCGCCGTCGCCATGAATCACCGGCTGTTCTCCGGCCAGCAGGCGCTGGCTGAAAATCGCCACCACCCCGGCCTCGCCGTGCGGGTCCTGGCGCGGTCCGTAGATGTTGGCGTAGCGCAGCGCAACATACGGCAGCCCGTATGCGGCATGATAAAAAGACAAATACTGCTCGCCGCTGAGCTTGCTCACGCCGTAGGGGCTGATCGGCCGGGTAGGATGACTCTCATCGGCCGGAAACACCTGCTGCTCACCGTACACCGTTCCGCCCGATGAGGCAAAGATGATCTTGCCCACCCCGGCCTGGCGGGCTCCTTCGAGCACGTTCAGCAGGCCGAGGATATTCACCCGGGCGTCAAACAGCGGATCGGCCACCGAACGCCGCACGTCCATCTGCGCGGCGTGGTGGTTGACGACCTCGACTTTTTCTTCACGCAGCAGGCGCCGCACGTCCGGGTCTTGAATGGCGGCTCGGACAAAATGCGCCCGGGGGTGGAGGTTTTCGCGCTTGCCGGTCGATAGGTCGTCAACCACAACAACCGCATGGCCGGCCGCAATATAGGCGTCCACAACATGGGAGCCGATGAACCCCGCCCCCCCGGTCACCAGAATCCGCATACCTGCTCCTCCTGTCCCGCCCCCGCCTAGTTGTGTTCGAGCCGATCCCGAAAATAGGCAATGGTCTGTCTGAGTCCGGTTTCGAGGGGTACTTGGGGTTGCCACTCCAGCACACGCCGCGCCAGACGAATATCCGGTTGGCGAACCTGGGGATCGTCGGCCGGCAGCGGTCGGAAGGCAATCTGACTCTGGCTGCCGGTCAGGGCGATAATCAGCTTGGCAAAATCCAGCACCGACATCTCCTGGGGATTGCCGAGATTGACCGGTCCGTCATAGTTCGAGCGCAGCAGCCGGCAGATCCCCTCGACCAGATCCGTAACAAAGCAAAAGCTGCGGGTCTGGCTGCCATCGCCATACACGGTCAGGTCCTCGCCCCGCAGGGCCTGGGAAATAAAATTGGGCACCACCCGGCCGTCCCTGAGCCGCATCCGCGGCCCATAAGTGTTGAAGATACGCCCGATCCGCGTCTCAAGGCCGTGGCTGCGCTGATAGGCCATGACCAGCGCTTCGGCGAAGCGTTTGGCCTCGTCGTACACCCCGCGCGGCCCAATCGGATTGACGTTGCCCCAGTAGTCCTCTGTCTGGGGGTGGACGAGCGGATCGCCGTAGACCTCGGAGGTCGAGGCCAGAAGCAGGCGGGCGCCTTTCTCTCTGGCCAAGCCCAGCGCCTTATGCGTGCCGAGCGAGCCGACCTTGAGGGTCTGAATCGGCAATTCCAGGTAATCGGTCGGACTCGCCGGGGAGGCAAAGTGGAGGATCGCGTCCAGCTCGCCCTTGACGTGCAGATACGTTGTCACATCCTGGGGGATGAAGGAAAAGCGATCTTCGGTAAACAGATGGGCAATATTATCGGCGTTACCGGTCACCAGGTTATCGATACAGATGACCTCGTGCCCCTCGGCCAAAAAGCGCTCGCACAGATGCGAGCCAATAAAGCCCGCCCCACCCGTTACGACAATGCGTGCCATGGCCGCCTCAGGCTGCGGACGCCGTATCCGGGGAGGTATGGCCGACGGCCCGGCGGCCGACCGCATAGTAGCGAAAGCCCGCCTGGGCCATCATCCTCGGCTCGTACAGGTTGCGGCCGTCAAAAATGATCGGCGTCTTCATCACCGCCCGCATACGGGCAAAGTCCGGCCGCCGAAACTCGTTCCACTCGGTGACAATCAGCAGGGCATCCGCCCCGTCCAGAGCCTCGTAATTGCCCCGGTGGTAGGACACACGCGCGCCAAACAGCTGACGCGCCCGGTCGAGCGCCTCCGGGTCGTGCACCGCCAGGCTGGCCCCGGCGGCCAACAGCGCCTCAATGATGACCAGCGACGGGGCTTCGCGCATATCGTCGGTGCGGGGCTTGAAGGCCAAGCCCCAGATGGCCAGCTTGCGTCCGCTGAGATCGGAGCCGAAGGTCTGCTGGACCTTGTCCACCAACAGCCGCTTCTGCCGAGCATTGACCGCCTCAACGGCCTTCAGCAACGAGAAGTCCACGCCGTGGTGTTCAGCCGTCCGGATGACGGCCTGCACGTCTTTGGGAAAGCACGAGCCACCGTAGCCGACGCCGGGAAACAGAAAGGCGTGCCCAATCCGCCGATCAGATCCCATGCCGCGCCGCACCTCGGCCACGTCGGCCCCGATTTCTTCGCATAGCCGAGCGATTTCGTTAATAAACGAAATGCGGGTGGCCAGAAACGCGTTGGCCGCGTACTTGGTCATTTCTGCGCTGCGGTTATCCATGACCAGGATCGGATTGTCGGTGCGGACAAACGGAGCGTACAGCTCTTGCAGAACGGACAGGGCGCGCTCGTCGGCGCCGCCCAGGACAACCCGGTCGGGCTTCATGAAGTCTTCAACGGCCGCCCCTTCCTTGAGAAACTCGGGATTCGAGATAATGTCAAACGGATGCTCGGTGAGCGCCGCCATCGTCTGCTGGACCGTCTGAGCCGTCCCAACCGGGACCGTACTCTTGAGGACGATAATCCGATAGCCCGGCATGGCACCGGCAATGCTCCGAGCGGCCTCGACCACCATCTGGACATCGGCCGACCCGTCGCCATCAGACGGCGTGCCCACGGCGATAAAGCACACCAGACTGTCCTTGACCGCCGCAGCCAGGTCGGTCGAAAACCGCAGCCGGCCGTCCGCAGCGTTGCGTCGCAGCAGCTCGGCCAGACCGGGTTCGTAGATCGGCACCTGGCCGGCGTTCAGCTCGGCGATCTTGTGCCGGTCGATATCCACACACACCACCTCATTGCCGCTCTCGGCAAAACAGGTTCCCGCCACCAGTCCCACATAGCCGGTCCCAATAACACACAGCCGCATAGTCTCTCCTGCTCCCGGAGCCGCTGACTCCCGGTTCTCATTCCAACACGTCTTTAATCCAGTAGATGGGCTTCTCCTGGCTCTCGTGATAGGTGCGAACCAGCATCTCGCCGATCAACCCCATGGTCAGGAACTGGACACCGGTCACGATCAGCAGCAGACCGAGCAGCAGCAGGGGACGGTTGGACAGCTCAACCGCGAAAAACAGACGCTGCACCCCCAAGACGGTCGTAATGAGGCCGCCGACCACCAGCGACACAAAGCCCAGCAAGCCGAACAAATGGCTCGGGCGGGTGGCATAGCTCGAAAGAAACTTGACCGTCAAGAGATCCAGGATCACCCACAGGGTCCGCGCCAGACCGTACTTGGAAGTGCCACGGGTGCGCGGATGATGGGTGACCGGCATCTCGGTAATCGTCGCCCCCAGATCGCGGGCCAGGGCTGGGATGAAGCGGTGCATCTCGCCGTACAGCTTCAGGTCTTTGGCGATATGACGACGGAAGGCTTTGAGGGTACAGCCGTAGTCGTGCAACTTGACCTGGGTCAGCAGCGAGATCACCCAGTTGGCAATCTGGGACGGCAGGCGGCGCTGCCAAAACGGATCCTGCCGATCAACCCGCCAGCCGTTGACCAGATCGTAGCCCTCGTTGAGCTTGGCCACGAGCCTGGGGATATCGGCCGGATCGTTTTGCAGGTCGCCGTCCAGCGACACAATCACCTCGCCCCGGGCATGGGCGAAGGCGGCCGCCAAGGCGGCCGTTTGGCCAAAATTTCGCCGAAAGCGCACGACTTTCAGCCAGCTGTAGGCCTGATGCAACTCAACCAGGATGTCGGCACTGCCATCGCTGCTGCCGTCATCGACCATGATCACCTCGTGGCTCCAGCTGCTTGCCGACAAGACCTCGGACAGGGTCTGACACAGCGGCCGCAGATTCTCGGCCTCGTTGTAGATCGGCACGACCACCGACAGATATGGCTCTGGGTCGGGGGTGACGGCTGGCGGAGCCGGGGCTGCGGGCTGGGGCGTCGACGTGTCATGCCTCATGGCTGAGCCGCTCAGAGATACTTGCCGATCAAGGGCTCAAGCTCGTGCTTCAACTCGGCCGGAATCAGGCTGCGGTCGGTGATAATGGCGTCTTTCAGCGCCTGGGCGCAGGCACAGGCCTGACGGTCCGGGAGTTGGGCCGCTGCCTCGCGGACGATCTGCTGGGCGGTCGTGACATTCGTGTTGAGAATCGCCAACACCTCCTCAATCACCACGTCACCAGCCTCGGTGTTCCAGCAGTCGTAGTCGGTGGCCAGGGCCAGGTTGGCAAAACACAACTCGGCCTCGCGCGCCAGCTTGGCCTCCTGAAGACTGGTCATGCCAATCACATCGGCCCCCCAACTCCGGTACAGAAAAGACTCGGCCCGGGTCGAAAACTGGGGCCCCTCCATGCACACATAGGTCCCGCCGACGTGGATCGTCGCCCCGAGTCCGCGGCCGACCTCGGCCAACAGCCCCGACAGCGACGCGCACACCGGATCGGCAAAAGACACATGGGCAACAAGGCCGCGGCCAAAAAAGGTCCCGATCCGACTCCGGGTCCGATCAATGAACTGATCGGGGATGACCAGATGGCCGGGCGCAATGTCCTGCTTGAGACTGCCCACCGCCCCGACTCCGACCAGATATTCCACGCCGAGCTTCTTCATTCCGTAGATATTGGCTCTGAAGTTCAACTCCGAGGGCAGGATCCGATGGCCCCGACCGTGACGGGGCAGGAAGACCAGCCGCACGTCGCCAAGCTCGCCCACAAAGTAGTCGTCCGAGGGCGCGCCGAACGGGGTCTCAACCGACACCCAGTGGCCGTTGTTGAGCCCGGTCATCTGGTACAGCCCACTGCCGCCGATTACACCGAGTGTTGCCATGCCTGTGTCCTCGCAAAGTGGACGATGATCTCTTCTCATCAATTGGTTATCACAGTGAACGCTGATATCATTTCGCTCAGAAGGTCATCATCGTTCACTGTGTCATTGTTCACTGTGTTGTTCCGGACGCGCTATCAGCCCTGGGTCGCCAGCTGGCCGCACGCGGCCAGGACATCTTGGCCGCGGCTTTCGCGTATCGTCGCCAGCACGCCTTTATCCAACAGGAGCTGGCGAAAACGGTCGATGTGGAGGCGCGGGCTTGACGCAAAATTCGAGCCGGGAAAAGTGTTAAAGGGGATGAGGTTGACCTTGGCGGGGATGCCGTGCAGCAGTTTGACCAGCCGCCGGGCGTCGGCCAGACCGTCGTTCACCCCGGCCAGCATGGTGTAGGCAAAGGTCAGACGCCGCCGCGAGCGGGCCGGCAGGCTGCGGCACGCGTCGAGCAGCTGTCCGAGGGGATAGCGGGTGTTGACCGGCATCAGTCTGGTACGCAGTTCATCGGTGGTCGCGCTCAGCGAGACGGTCAGATTGACCCGGGTCTCGTCCAGCAGACGCTGCATCTGCGGCACCAGCCCGACCGTGGAGACCGTGACGCGGCGGGGAGAAAAACTGAGTCCCCACTCGGCGGTCAGTACCTCAATGGCTTTCACCACCTGATCGTAGTTGGCCAGCGGTTCGCCCATGCCCATGAACACCACATTGGTCAGTTGCTGGTCAGCATCCAGCTCGCGCTGGATCTCCCACACCTGAGCGACGATCTCCCCGGCGGTCAGATTCCGCACCGGCCGCATCCGAGCCGTAGCGCAGAACGCACACCCCATCGCACAGCCAAACTGGGACGAGATGCACAAGGTTTGACGGCCCGGAGCGGGAATCAGGACGCTCTCGATCCGCCGTCCATCGGCCAGACCAAACAGATATTTGCGGGTCCCGTCGGCAGCCACCGAGGTTCGCACACGGGCCAGACGGCCAATCGAAAAGACCGTGCTCAGGTGCTCCCGCAGGGCGACCGACACATCGCTCATGTCGGCAAAACTGGCGGTCCCGTGCCGATAGAGCCAGCGCAGGACTTGCCGAGCCCGAAAGGCGGTGTGACCGTTGTCGAGGCACCACTGTTCAAGCTCGGCTCGGCTGAGTTCTTTAATGTCGTGTGACATTAAGACGTGTGGAGCTCCATCGCACCGAAGAAATAGGCGATTTCCTGACGGGCGGTGTCCGGCCCGTCGGAGCCGTGGACGGCATTCTTCTCGATATCGGTCGCAAAGTCCTTGCGAATCGTCCCCGGCTCGGCCTCGGCCGGGTTGGTCGCGCCCATCAGCCGCCGGTTGGTTTGGATAGCGTCCTGACCTTCGAGCACCGAGACCAGAATGGGTCCGGACGACATGAACGTTGTCAGGCTGTCAAAAAAAGGGCGTTCCTTATGGACGGCGTAAAATCCCTGGGCCTCGGCCTTGCTGAGCTGTAACAGCTTGGCCGCAATGATCTTGAGACCGGCGCGTTCAAACCGACCCAGAATCTCACCCACAACATTCTTTTGCACGGCGTCCGGCTTGATGATCGACAGGGTACGTTCTTGCATGCTGGTCCTTTCTTCAGCGTCGGGTCAGTGTAGCGGGAGGGCAAAAGGGGGTCAACGCGCGGTGCTGTCCTATTTTGAACTGTAAGCCACTGTTTCTGTTGAGGGAAAAACCTCAAATTAGGACAGTACCCAACGCGCCGTCCGTTTCGGAGTCCACCCGTCCGTGCCGTCCCGTTCAGGACAGCGTTCAGGACGGATTCAGGGCAGATTCAAGGGCGGCGGCGGCGGGGTGAAGTGCAGGCCGCACCGACGGTGGGATTTTTTGACCGCAGCCCAGTCGGGCGTATCGTCGAGCAGGGCCAGCCCGGTCCGGGCGTGGCACGCTTCGGCGTGGTAGCCGAGTTGCTCGGCCCTTTCCAGACAGCGGCTGAAAGCGGTGCGGGCGGTTTTGTATCTGCCCCGCAGCAGCGCCAACTCACCCGTCCCCAGCCGACAGTAGATGCCGCCACGGGCATCCCGGGTTTTCCGGAACAGATCCCGAGCCCGGGCAAAGGTCTGGGCGCTGAGGGGATAGTCACCACGCATCTTGTGGACGGTGGCCATCGCCCAGACGGTATAGGCAAAGCTGGCGGTGTCACCAATACGGGCGTAGAGCTTCTCGGCCCGGGCAAACAGCCGCATGGCCGTCGTGTAGTCGCCGCGCATCCGTGCGGCATTGCCCAGCCCGCAGTAGGAGTAGGCGCGCCCATAGGTGTCTTTTTCGGCCTCGAACAGCGCGTTTGCCCGCTGATAGTAGTCCTGGGTCTCGGCAAAGCGACCCATCAGGCGCGAAGCGCCGCCCAAACCACACAGGGCATAGCCGGTGCCGGGTCCATCGCCCTGCTGCTGGGCCAGGGCTAAGGCGTTTGTGAAATACCTGATCGCTTTGCGCAAGTCGCCACAAAAGCGGTAGGTGCTGCCGAGCGCCCATAGAATGAAACCCTCGCCCTGGGCAGCCTGGGCGCGACGGTACAGCCGACGGGCGTGCTGGAGATAGGGCAAAGCGCGTTCGGGATTGCCCTGGGCGCGCAGACTGAGACCGAAACCGGCCTGGCTCTCGGCCAAGCCTTCCGGGTCGTGCAGCGCCTCGGACAGGCCGACCGCCCTGGCATAGGCCCGTTTGGCCAGACCGAAGCGGCCTAGCATACGCAGACAGTCACCGATGCCGATGCAGGCATCGCGCTCTCCGTCAGGATCCCCCTCATCGGCGTAGGCGATCCGGGCCTGCCGGTAGAGGTCAAGGGCGGGGGCAAAGCGACTAGCGTGGCGGGCGCGCTCGGCGCGCTCAAACAGACGCTCGGGATTCACGAACCGGCCGGCTCCTCGACCGCAATGCCCATCGCCCTGGCCATGGTCACTCCCATCTCGGCTGGGCTGGGAATCGTGTGCACGCCGGCCTGCTCAAAGGCCCAAATTTTTTCTGCGGCCGTGCCCGAGCCCCCGGCAATGATCGCCCCGGCGTGGCCCATGCGCTTGCCCTTGGGCGCGGTCTGCCCAGCGATAAAGGCAGCCACGGGTTTGGTCATATGAGCCTGGATGAAGGCGGCTGCGTCTTCTTCGGCGCTCCCCCCGATTTCACCGATCAGCACCACCCCTTCGGTCTGTGGATCGTCCTGGAACAGGCGCAACACATCGACAAAGCCGGTTCCGTTGACCGGATCGCCGCCGATACCGACACAGCTGGACTGCCCGATCCCGAGCTGGGTCAGCTGATGAACTGCCTCGTAGGTCAGCGTCCCGCTACGCGACACCACCCCGATGTTGCCCGCCTTGTGAATATAGCCCGGCATGATGCCAATCTTGCACTCCCCCGGCGTAATGACGCCGGGACAGTTGGGCCCGATCAGACGGGACGCCTTGCCGGCCATATAGCGCTTGACCCGGACCATGTCCAAAATAGGAATGCCCTCGGTGATGCAGATCACCAATGGGAGTTCGGCATCAACCGCCTCAAGAATCGCGTCCGCGGCAAACGGCGGGGGCACATAGATCACCGAGGCGTTGGCGCCGGTTGCGGCCACCGACTCGGCAACGGTGTTGAAAATGGGAATGCCCTCAAAATCGGTCCCCCCCCGGCCCGGGGTCACGCCGGCCACCATCTGGGTGCCGTATTCCCGGCAGGCCCGGGTGTGGAGCTGACCGGTTGAACCGGTAATGCCCTGGGTAACCACTCTGGTGTCTTTATTCACAAGAATACTCACGCGACTTCTCCAGAGGTGAACGATGATCTCTTCCTGATGAGGTGATCATCATCGTTCACCTTTCTCGTCGGTAGGCTGCTCAGCCCGCCGCCCTGACCGCCTCAACCGCCTTCTTGGCGCCGTCGGCCAGATCGCTGGCCGGGATGATATTGAGTCCAGACTGGGCCAGGATCTGCTTGCCCTGTTCAACGTTGGTGCCCTCAAGCCGAACCACCAGGGGCACCGACAGCTTGACCTGTTTGGCCGCTTCGACTACGCCATCGGCCACCACGTCGCAGCGCATGATGCCGCCGAAGATGTTGACCAAAACGCCCTTGACCTTGGGATCGGACAGAATGATCTTGAACGCTTCGGTCACTTTTTCGGTCGTCGCCCCGCCCCCGACATCCAGAAAGTTGGCCGGCTCGGCGCCGTAGTGCTTGATGATGTCCATGGTGGCCATGGCCAGCCCGGCGCCGTTGACCATACAGCCGATATCGCCGTCGAGCGCGATGTAACTGAGGTCAAACTTGGAGGCCGCGATTTCCTTTTCGTTCTCTTCCGATACGTCTCGCAGATCGCGAACCTCGGCCTGACGGTACAGCGCGTTATCGTCAAAGCCCATCTTGGCGTCCAGGGCAACCAGATCGTTGTCCTGGGTCAGCACCAGAGGATTGATCTCGACCAGCGAAGCGTCGGTTTCGATAAAGGCCCGGTACAGGGCTGTCACAAAGGCGACCGCTTTTGGAATGGCCTCCTTGGGCAGGCCCAGACCGTAGGCGATTTTTCGGCCCTGAAAGGCGCCGACGCCAAGCGCCGGGTCCACCGCTTCGCGCAAAATTTTTTCGGGCGAGCGGGCGGCGACCTCTTCGATCTCGACCCCGCCCTCAGAGCTGGCCATGACGGTGACACGCGACGTTGCCCGATCAAGAACCATGCCCAGATAGAACTCTTTGGCAATGGCGCAGCCCTGCTCAACAAAGACCTTTTGGACCTCCTTGCCCTCGGGGCCGGTCTGGTGGGTGACCAGGTTTTTGCCCAGCAGGCTGGCCGCGATGTCCCGCGCCTCTTGGGGCGTCTTGGCCAGCTTCACCCCACCCGCCTTGCCCCGACCGCCGGCGTGGATCTGAGCCTTGACCACACACAGCTGGCCGCCCAACTCCTCGGCCGCCACCTGTGCCGCCTCGGGCGTGGTGGCCATTTTACCGTTCAGGACGGCTACGCCGTACTGCCGCAACAGGTCTTTTGCCTGATACTCATGAATATTCATACGTCCTCACTCTCACGCTCAAAACGCTGGCAAAATGCCAAAATTCGCCTAGCCTGTCTAGGGCTTGGCCGGTCCGGACGGTGCTGACCGGGCCTGACGTCGCTTCCGCTCAGCCTCCGACAGGCGTACATAGCGCGGCACCAGTGTTGCGGCATCGTCCGACTCGCCGGCCCGCAGCCTCGACAGCGCCAAACGGGCCACCGCCACGCCGCTGGAATGACAGTCGGCCCACGGCACAAACCGGGCCGCGTCACCGTAGCGGTCTCGAATCAGTTCCTGATACGCCTCGGCTCCGTCGCCGATAAACAGGCAGGGAGGCGTAATATGCGGCCACAGTTCATCCGGCGCCATCACCATATCGGGGCTCAGCCGTCGCAACCCACGGTGTTGGTCGCGAGTGAACACAGCCGCGTAGACTTCTTTTCTCCGGGCGTCAAGCAGGGCACACAGCCGCCCCTGCCAACCGTCCACGGTCGTCGCCAGCGCCTCCAGGGTGGACACGCCGACCAGACCCAGCCCGAGTGCGTAACACAGTCCCTTGGCCGTGCTCAGGCCGACCCGCAGGCCGGAGAAAGAGCCGGGTCCGATTGACACCCCAATCCCGTCCAGCTCGCTCAGCCCCACGCCGGCCCGCGACACGAGCTGGTGGACGAGCGGCAACAGGATATCCGTGTGCCCGGTCCGGACTTGACGCGACTCCTCGGCCAGGACCCTCCCGTCACGCATCAAGCCGACACTGGTCAGCCAGGTTGCCGTGTCCAGGCCGAGGACGAGCACGCTTGCGTCTCCCCTTCTTCAGCCATGCAGTTGTCCGTCTGGGGTGACACAGCTAGCGTACCAGTCGTGCAATATCGTTGTAGAAGACCAACACGACCAGCGAGATGATCACCACGAAGCCGACGCGAAAGGCCATCTCGCGCGAGCGCAGGCTGGGAGGACGGCCGATGAGCAGCTCGATGAACAGAAAGAGCAGATGGCCGCCGTCCAGAATCGGAATCGGCAGGAGATTGAAGATGGCCAGATTCACATTAATGACGGCGGTGAAGTGCAGGAGGTAGCTCAGCCCGCGCTGGGCCTGCTGGCCGGCCACCTGGGCAATGAGAATCGGTCCGCCCAACTCTTTGGTCGAGACCTCCCCGTGGAGGAGTTGGCCCACGGTCTGCACGATCAGGACGCTGATGGCCCAGGTTTGCTCAGCCCCCAGTACCACGGCGCGGCCGACCGATACCGGTTCCAGACGCGTGGCCGGCATAATGCCAATCGCGTATCGCTCGCGTCCCTCTTGATCCATCCCCTGGCGCAACTCCGGGCTGACGACCACCTCAAGCGGCTGGGGGCCGTCCGCTCGCCCGACCTGCAGGCTGAGTTCTGCCCCACCACTGCTGCGGATATGTTCGGCCATTTCCTCCCAGGTCTGCACCCGGCTGCCCGCAATGCTCATAATCTCGTCCCCGGGCTGCAGCCCGGCCCGCTGGGCCGGCGAATCAGGGACGATTCCGCCGACCCTGGCCTCGTCTATCGCAACCGGAATGCCAAAGCTGGCAAAGGCCAGGCCAAACAGGAGAAAGGCGGTCACAATATTGGCGCACGGCCCGGCCGCGACAATCAGGAAACGACTCATCAACGACTGATGGGGAAAGGAACGCGGGATATCTTCCGGGGCGATTTCCTCGCCCGTTTCTTCTCCGACCATCTTGACATAGCCGCCCAGCGGCACGGCACTGATCAGGTATTCCGTCTCACCAACCGTGCGTCCGACGAGCTTGGGTCCAAAGCCGAGCGAGAACCGCTCAACGCCAACGCCGACCAGCTTGGCCAGGCTGAAATGGCCGAGTTCGTGCACGAACACAATCAGGCCAAAGACCAGGACGACTTTCCAAATCACATCCAGAGTTGACAGATCCATACGGCTTCCTCAATCGCAAGTCACAAGCTAGGCCCACAGGGCACCATAGTAATAGATAAAGGCGGCCGGGAAAAGCAAACTATCGGCCCGATCCAGCAGACCACCGTGGCCGGGGAACAGCCGGCCCGAATCCTTTGCCCCGCACGCCCGCTTGACCGCCGACTCGCATAAATCTCCAATCTGGGCCAGGATCGCCAGGACGGCCGCCAGCACGCCCAACTCGGTCCAGCTCCGCTCCGGCAGCAGCCACACCCAGCCAACCCAGGCCGCCCCCAGACTGCCGAGCAGTGCCCCTGCGCTGCCCTCAAGGGTTTTACCGGGGCTGATGTGAGGGATGAGCTTACGGGTGCCCCACAGCCGCCCAACGGCATACCCGCCGGTATCGCCCAGCATAGCAACCAGCAGCAGGAAAAACACCCAGCCGACGCCGTCCGGGAGCTGCCGGACCCAGACGAGGTGGGGCAGCAAAAAACCGACGTACACAACCCCCAACAGGGTCAGACTGACTCCGGCCAGCCCCCTGTCGGGCTGGGGCGTGCGCAAAGCCCATGCAAAGGTGAGAAAAAATCCGGCGGTCAGCACCGCGCCGACCAGCGCGCCGGGCCCGACACACATGGCTGCCGCCAAGCCGCCGCCCCAGCCGAGTCCCAGACCGCAGGGGAGCGGATTGTGGTCCCGTGTCAGCGAAAAGAATTCGTACAGCCCGAGACAGGTCAACAGAAAAACGGTCGCGGAGAAGACCCAGACCGGGGCGCAGCAGATACAGACGACGAGGAGTGGCAGGGCAAGGGCTGCGGTCAAGAGTCGGTCGCGGAGCACACCTGCGCCTAGCCTACCGCCCGCCGGAGACCTTTCAGGGTCTGCTGTTCGGCGGTTCGTCCAAAACGCCGCTGGCGACGCTGATATTCGAGCAGGGAGCGGAAAAAATGCTCACGGTCAAAGTCCGGCCACAGGGTATCCGTCACGTACAGCTCGGTATAGGCCAGCTGCCACAGCAGAAAATTGCTGATCCGCATCTCTTTTCCAGTCCGAATCAGAAAATCGGGATCGGGGATATCCGCCGTCCACAAATACCGGGCAACAGTCTGTTCATCAATCTCGTCAGGTCGCAGGCGGCCCTCCTGAACGGCCCGGGCCAGGGCCCGGGCCGCAGAGACAATCTCTTCACGCGCCCCATAGCTGACCGCTAAGACAACGGTCAGACCGGTGTTGTGTCGAGTTGTAGAGATCGCCTCGTCAAAAGCCGAACGGACCGGCCCGGGCAGACGGGCCAGATCGCCGAGGGCCAGCAGCCTGATATTGTAGTCCATCAGACGGTCGAGTTCGCTGCGCAAATAACGACGAAAGAGGCTCATCAGAACGCGGATTTCAGCGCTGGGACGCTGCCAATTTTCTGACGAGAAGGCGTACAGGGTGAGATACGAGAGGCCGAGTTCGTGGCTGGTTTCGACGATTGTACGGACGGTTTCTTTGGCCCGCTTGTGGCCTTCGGTCCGGGGCAGACCACGCTGCTGAGCCCAGCGACCGTTGCCGTCCATGATGATGGCGACGTGTCGGGGGAGCCGGTCCAGCCGCAGGTGCTGAAGCTCCTGCGGGACAGGCCCCGGTCCAGCCGGCCCTTCACCGGCCAGCCTGAGTTGAAGACTGCCGTTTTGCATCGGTCGGTTCTGCTTTATCACTCGCGTCCACACCCCACCGGGTAAGGCACGCCGCTCAACGGCACGCTTTTCCGGCTCTACACCGACAGCAAATCCTCTTCCTTGACCCGCAAAATCTGCTCAATCTTGTCGATCGACTCGTTGGTCACTTTCTGGACTTGGTCTTGCGTGGCCCGCGCTTCGTCTTCAGGCATTTCTTTGCTCTTCTGCATTTTTTTGATCCGGTCATTGATGCTGCGGCGATGATTGCGCATCGACACTCGATAGTCTTCGGCTATTTTCCGAATATGGCGCACGAGTTCCTTGCGGCGCTCCTCGGTCAATTCGGGTAGCGGCACCCGGATGACCTTGCCGTCGTTGACCGGTGTCAGCCCCAGGTCGGCTTTATAGATCGCCTTTTCGATATCGCCGATAATATGCTGGTCGTAGGGCTGGGCCAGCAGCAGACGGGGCTCAGGTGCCGACAGGGCGGCCACTTGGTTCAGAGGCGTCGGGGCTCCATAGCAGTCAACCATCACCCCTTCGATAAGAGCCACCGAGGCTCGGCCGGTGCGCACCTTGAGAAATTCTTTGTTGAGAGACTCGATGGTATGGTCCGCCTCTTTCTTCAACTCGTTCAGTAGCTGCGCATTCATACTGCCCCTCCATGGACCAGGGTTCCGACCTGCTCCCCGAGCACGGCTCGCTTGATATTGCCCGTCTCCAGCATGCTGAACACCAGAATCGGCAGGCGGTTGTCCATACACAGAGAAATCGCGGTCGAATCCATGACTTTGAGGTTTTTTTGCAAGACCTCGATGTAACTGACCTCGTGATAGCGCTTGGCGTCGGCGACGTGGACCGGGTCGGCATCGTAGATGCCGTCAACCTTGGTGGCTTTAAAAATGATCTGCGCCCCGATCTCCATGGCCCGCAAACTGGCCGCCGTATCCGTCGTGAAGTACGGATTGCCGGTGCCCGCCGCAAAAATCACCACCCGGCCCTTTTCCAGATGGCGGGTCGCCCGGCGCCGGATATACGGCTCGGCCACCTGCGACACGCTCAGGGCCGACAGCACCCGGGTCTGGACCTCAACCGTTTCCAGCGCCTCCTGCATGGCCAAGCTATTGATCAGGGTGGCCAGCATGCCCATGTAATCGGCCGTTGCCCGGGCCATGCCGCGGGTGCTGGCGGCCAGGCCCCGAAAGATATTCCCGCCGCCGATTACCAGGGCGATTTCACAGCCGAGGTCGTGGACCTCCCTGACCTCGTTGGCCATCCGCGACATGACCGCCGCGTCAATCCCATATCCGGCGTCTCCGGCCAGCGCTTCGCCGCCGATTTTCAGTAATACCCGTTTGTAGGGCAGCGGACACGGATCGTCAGTCATGATTCCGGCTGAACGTGGCTGGCCCGCCCCGCACTACTCGGCGGCTTGTGCGGCCTCGCCAATCTGGAAGCGGGAAAAGCGGCGAACGACAATATTTTCTCCGGTGCGGGCGACCATCTCCTTGACCAGCTGTTCGACCGTCTTGGCCGTATCGCGGATAAAGCTCTGCTCGAGGAGGCAGTTCTCTCCGTAGTACTTCTCCAGGCGTCCATCGACAATACGATCAATGACCTTCTCGGGTTTGCCCTCGGCCAGCGTCTGGGTGCGGTAGATCCCCCGCTCTTTTTCCACCTCCTCGGCCGGGATATCGTCGCGCCGGACATAGCGCGGCTGAGCGGCGGCAATCTGCATGCCGAGGTCTTTGACCAACTGCTGAAACTCCTCGGTGCGTGCTACAAAATCGGTTTCGCAGTTGACCTCGACCAACACCCCGATCTTGCCGCCAGCGTGAATGTATGAGCCGACAATTCCCTGGGCCGCAGCCCGGCCGGCTCGCTTGGCGGCTGCGGCAAGCCCCTTTTCACGCAAAAACGTGATCGCCTTGTCAATATCGCCACCGCTTTCGTTCAGGGCTTTCTTGCAATCAACGACTCCGGCTCCGGTCCGCTCGCGAACCTCCTTGAGCAGGGCCATGCTCGTGTTCTGGTTGCTCACTCATCACCTCCGTCTGCCTCGGCCTCAGCAGCCTGCTCGGCCGAGGGGCTTGGAGCCGTCTGGGCTGCGGCGGGAGCGAGTTCCGGGGCGGTGTCGGCCGCTGGCTCGACAGCCGCTTCGGCGACCTCGGCCTCGCCTGCGCCAGCCGCGGGCTCAGCCACGGCCGTCTCTGTCTCAGCGGTGTCTTTTTCCTCGGCCTGCTGGCGCTCCTCAAGCTGGGCTTGGCCCTCAAGCGCCGCTTCAGCCACCGCGCTGGTAAACAGTCGGATGGCCCGGATCGCGTCATCGTTGCCCGGCACCTTGTGGCTGATCGTATCCGGGTCGCAGTTGGTATCAACCGCAGCCACGACCGGAATTCCGAGCTTGTTCGCCTCCCGGACCGAAATTTCTTCTTTTTTGGTGTCCACGACAAACATGGCGTCCGGCAGCTTGCGCATGTTCTTGATGCCGCCCAGGGTCACCATCAGCTTGTCTCGCTCGCGGCCGATACCCAACAGTTCCTTTTTGGTCAGCGCCTCGTTGATCGAGGGGGTGTCGAGCATTTCATCGAGCTTTTTCAGCCGTTCAATAGACTTCTTGATCGTCTGGAAATTGGTCAGCATCCCGCCCGGCCAGCGATTGTTGACGTAGTACATCCCGCATCGTTCGGCCTCTTCCCGCACAACGTCCTGGGCCTGTTTTTTCGTGCCGACAAACAGAATATGGCCGCCGTCGGCAACCAACCCCGAGACAAAGTTCGCCACCTCACGCAGCATGCCGACGGTCTGTTGCAGGTCAATGATGTGGATCCCGTTGCGGGCACCGAAAATATACGGCTTCATCTTGGGATTCCAGCGGCTGGTCTGGTGGCCAAAGTGGACCCCGGCCTCAAGCAGCTGCTTGATTGTGATATCGGTCATGAATCCTACCTTCCTCTGACTGTGCGATCTGATGTCGCGCTCTGCGGTGCGAGAGTTGTAGCAAATGGGGGGGGGCTTTGCAACGCGCGCCCAGAGCCGATCGGGACGGAAAATCGCCCCCTCGGCGGGCACGAACGCAACGGCTACTGGTTCATCGATTCCAGAAATTCGACATTATCTTTCGTCCCCTCTATCTTGTCCATCAGGAATTCCATGGCCTCGACGGTATTGAGCTGCGAGAGCAGTTTGCGCAGAATCCAAATCCGGTTCAATACCTCTTTGGTCAGCAGCAGTTCCTCCTTGCGGGTGCCGGACCGATTGATATCGACCGCCGGAAAAACGCGCTTGTCCATCAGGCGCCGGTCCAGGTGAATTTCCATATTCCCGGTGCCCTTGAACTCTTCAAAGATGACCTCATCCATACGGCTGCCGGTATCAATCAGGGCGGTGCCGAGAATGGTCAGGCTGCCGCCGTCTTCGATATTCCGGGCCGCGCCAAAAAATTTCTTGGGACCGCGCAGGGCGTTGGCGTCCACCCCACCCGACAGCAGCTTGCCGCTGGGCGGAACGACCGAGTTGTAAGCCCGGGCCAGGCGGGTGATGCTATCGAGCAGAATCACCACGTCTTTGCCGTGCTCGACGAGGCGCTTGGCCTTCTCAATCACCATCTCAGCCACCTGGACATGACGGGTGGCCGGCTCGTCAAACGTGGAGCTGACGACCTCGGCGTGCACCGAGCGCTGCATATCGGTGACTTCTTCCGGCCGTTCGTCAATCAGCAGCACGATGAGGATGACTTCTTTCTGGTTGTTGACAATGCCCTGGGCGATGTTCTGCAACATCATCGTCTTGCCGGTGCGCGGGGCGGCGACGATGAGGCCGCGCTGGCCCCTGCCGATCGGGGTTAGCAGATCAATGATCCGTCCGGTATACGCCTCGGGGTCGTATTCGAGCCGCAAGGGCTCCTCAGGATAGAGGGGCGTCAAATTATCGAACAGGATTTTTTCGCGCGCGCGCTCCGGTTCCTCATAGTTGATGACCTCGACCTTGAGGAGGGCAAAGTAGCGCTCGCCCTCTTTGGGTGGACGAATCTGGCCGGAGACTACATCGCCGGTGCGCAGATTGAAGCGTCGAATCTGACTCGGGGAGACGTAGATATCGTCGGACCCAGGCAGATAGTTGTAATCCGGGGAGCGCAGGAAGCCAAACCCGTCGGACAGAATTTCCAGCACGCCCTCACCGTAGATATACCCGCTCTGCTCGGCCTGGGCCTGCAGAATGGAGAAGATGAGGTCTTGCTTGCGTAAGCCCGAGGTGCCATCGACGCTGAAACCACGCGCGATTCTCGCCAACTCACTGATCTTCTTTTCCTTGAGCGTCTTCAGATTCAGCCCGCCATCCTCATCACCAACCTCGATGCGGATATCCCGGGGCTCTTCCACTTCTTGTTGCCGAGCGGCCGACCGAGCCATGAAATTCTCCCTTTACTGCGTGCAATGTGCGATGTGTGAATCTAGAAAGCTGTCCTGCCCTTGGCGGGTCGTGACAGGTCCGCCGGGCGGACAGAAGCCGTGTGTGCCATGCGGGAAAGTTCTCAACCGGAAGGGATGGAGAAAGCGGCGAACGGGGGGTTTCTGCTGTGTGTCTCTCTGAACGAGTCTGGTGTGGGCTGAACTGTCCTCATCGTAATTGATCTTCAGCCTAGTGTCAATTCACGGGCCGCGTCTCCGAAACGCCCATCGCCCCCAGCAAGGCCCGCATATCCGGCGGATAGGGGGCGCGGATCGTCATCATCCGCCCCTGGACGGGATGGGAAAACCGGATCGCCTCGGCGTGTAAGGCCTGACGCCCAAAGGTCTGCGCCACGGCCGGTGCTCCACGCAGTCTGGCCTGAGCCGGACCATACACCTGATCCCCGACGAGCGGATGGCCAAGCGCCGCCATATGCACCCGCAGCTGGTGGGTGCGGCCAGTTGTGGGGAACAGACGGACAAAGGACAGCCCCTGGGCCTCGGCCACAACCTGGTAACGGCTCAGCGCAGCCCGACTGTGACGGGCATGCACGGACATCTTCTTCCGGTCGGTCGGGTGGCGGCCAATCGGCAGCTCGATCCGTCCGGTCTGGGCTCGGAAGCGTCCCACCGCGACAGCCCCATAGGTCTTGTGGACCTGACGCGCCCGGAACTGGCGGGCGAGGTGCTCGGCACTGCCCTCGTCCTTGGCCACGAGCAGGACCCCTGAGGTGTCTTTGTCCAGACGGTGCAGAATGCCGGGCCGCAGCGAGTGGCCGGAATCGCGCCAGCCCCAGCGGAACAACAGCGCGTTCACGACCGTCCCCTGCCACTGTCCGGGCGCGGGATGGACGACCATGGCCGGAGGTTTGTTGATCGCCAGGAGAACCTCATCCTCATACAAGACGTCCAGGGGAATAGCCTGGGGAGCCGCCAGCGGCGGCGCTGCGAGCAGGGGCTCAATACACAGCGTGTCGTCGACCCGGACGCAGTAGCCAGCTTTTTTTGGCTGGCCGTTGACCAGCACCCGGGCCTGATCGATCAACACCTTGGCCTGCGAGCGGGTAGCGGCGATGACGCTGGAGACAACCCGATCCAAACGCTGGCCGCCGTGCTCTGCCGAGATCACAAACCGTCGCGGCGAATCGACACCGCTCACCTGTCCCGGCCGGAATGCTGCTTGCCCAGCCATGCGACCGTCTATACCTCCTCACCGGCCCAAGAGGGTACGCGCACGCTCGGCATCCTCTCGGATTTGCCTGACCAAGTCTGGCACGGAGGGAAACTTTCTTTCTCCTCGCAGCCGGGCAACAAAGCCGACCCGCAGCCTCTGGCCGTAGATGTCCGCCGAGAAATCAAAGATATGGGCCTCAACCGTCCGCGCATTGTGGCCGAAGGTCGGGTTGACTCCGACATTGGCTACGCCAGCCAGTCGGGTCTGCTGGCCCACCTCGATCCGTACCGCGTAGACGCCGTCAGGCAGCAGCAGATCGGCCCGGGGCCGGAGATTGGCGGTCGGAAAGCCGATCGTGCGTCCACGCCGAAAGCCTTGTTGGACACGGCCGCTGACGGTGTAGGGGCGGCTCAGGAGCGCGGTGGCCCCGTCCAAATCGCCCGCGCTCAGCAGCGACCGAATGGCCGAACTGCTCACCGCCCGGTCCAGCACCCGGACCGGCCCGACCACCTCAACCCCAAAATCATGGCGCTGGCCCAGTCGCTCAAGCGCCTCGGCGCTGCCGCTACGGTCCCGGCCGAAGCTGAAGTTATGGCCGATGATGACGTGTTCGACGCCTATGGCCCGAACCAGATACTGGTCGACGAACTCCTCCGGGCTGAGGCGCGAAAAGGCGCGCGAAAAACGCTGGAGCACCACCCGCTGTACCCCCTGCTGGGCGAGGGAGTCTAATTTCTCGCGCAGGCTCAGAATCAACGGCAGCGGGCGGGCGGGCCGCAGGACCGAAAGCGGATGGGGATGAAAGGTCACAACGAGTGCCGTTCCCCGACGCCGCTCGGCCTCCTGGACCAAACGGCGCAGAATCGTCTGGTGGCCGAGATGCACTCCGTCGAAGTTTCCCAGGCTCACGACTGGGTGGGGCAGACGGGGCTGGCGCAGGATATGCCGGATGATCTCCATGGGTGCTCGGGCAAACGACGGTGGGAGGACGGTACTAGGGTTCCAGGGACTGGAGCAGGGATCTGGCTTTGGAGATGGCTGCAGAATCGGGATAGTCGTCCATCACCTTGCGCAGAATCAGACGGGGAGAGTTCCGATCCCCGATTTCGAGAAAGGCCTCGGCCTGGCGGACCAAGGCGTCCGGCCGCCTATCGCCCTTCTCGTACTGGAGCACGACATCGTTCAGCGCCAGAATCGCTCGGTTGTAATCGCGCTGCATGAAATAGATCTCGCCGATCCAGTACAAGGCGTCGTCGGCCATGTCCGAGGCCGGATAGGTCCGTTGAAACGTCCGGAACTGTTGGACCGCCTGCTCGTAGTCTTGGGCACGCAGCAACTCGAGAGCCAGGGTATACTCCTGCTGTTCGCGGAGCATTTCGGGCGGCCGTTCGACCTCGTGGGCCGAAACGGGTGGGATATCGGGGTCCGGCGGCACTTCGTCGGACTGCGACAGAGACGAGGTGGCGACCGGACCCTGAGGCGGAAACGAGGGGCGGTTCCGCTCCGCCTGTTCCAGCCTGGCGATACGTTCCTCCATCTCCTGCAGGTCCTGCCGATCCTGAACCTGAGGCGTCGGGCGCTCGCGGGCGACGCGCTCAAGACGGTGCTGGACCGTCTCAAGCGTTCCCCTCAACTCAGCCACCTCTCGACGCACATCGGTCACCGAGGCTTCCACATTGGCAATGCCGGTCCTTAAAACCTGACTGCCCTCCTGGGCACGCTGCACGTCATACTGCGTCGCACAAGCGCCCAGGAGCGGCAGCAGCACGACAGAAAATCTGAGTCCCTTCACGAGTCACCGGCTAATGATCAGAAAGTGAGCCCGGCGGTTTTGCCGCCAACACGCCTCTGAGTCCTCAGCGCACAGAGGAGCTTCCTCTCCATAGCTGATGGTCGACAGCCTATCCGAGGCAACGCCCAGAGAGACAAGGTAATCATAGGCCGACCGCGCCCGCTCGGAGCCGAGGGCCAGATTGTATTCCACGGTTCCCCGATTGTCACAGTGGCCCTCAATCTCAACCCGGGCCGTCGGATTCCTGCGCAGCCAGTCTGCATTGGTCTGCAAGACTTCTCGGGCGGTCGGCGAGAGATCGAAGGCATCATAGTCAAAACGAATATCCTGCAACTCCCCGCCAGCCTGAGGTCCATCCGCAATCATCGTCTCCGTCCTCCTACCAGGGTCGGACAAGGGATCCTCGTCGGGTGCGGTGCCCATGTCAAATCCGGACTGTTGAGGAGACTGCGGGAGAGTTGGTGGAGAGTCGGGCGTGCGGGGGGACTGTCGAGCTGGACACGCGCTGAGGAACACTATAACAAGCAGGCTGCAACCCACCCATCCACACCACCGAAAGAGGCTCTGCATCGTTCTGCCCAGTCCTTATTGTTTGTTGCTGAATGTCACTGATTCGGTCCACTCACTGGAGGCGAGCTGACCATGTCGGACTAGTATCATCTCCCCCCCCAGCCGTCAATTGTTTGACGCTGCGGCCATCCTGACTGGCAATCCACAGCCGACCGTCCGCGCTCAACACCACATAGCGCCCGTCTGGCGACCAGGAGGGATCCTCCCCAGCCGCCACAGTCCTCTCCCGGCCGGAGGCAATATCGGCGATTTTAACCCGCATCCCACGGGATTGGCTCGTGTACGCAATCAGCCCACCCTTGGGCGACCAGGTCGGCGAGGTATTATACGCGCCCGAGAAAGTCACCCGCCGGATCTTTCCCGAAGCGAGATCCAGCACATAAATTTGCGGTCCGCCGCTGCGACTCGAACAAAACGCCAGGCGACGTCCGTCTGGCGACCAGGCGGGCGAGACGTCAATGCCAGGGTTGGTCGTCAGACGGCGGAGCAGACGTCCCTGGGGAGAGAGGAGAAAAAGATCAATATTGCCGTTTCTTTCTCCGCTCACGGCGATGGTCTTCCCGTCTGGCGACCACTGTCCGCTGTAGCCGATGGTTTGCGACAGCTGCCACTCCTTGCCGCTACGCAGTTCAAAGCGAAACGGATAGGGACCGCCCCGCTTGTACGAAATATAGAACAGATCGGTCGCTCCAGGATTCCAGTGCGGTGCCAGGATGAGGCTTCTCGCGTGAGTCAGCCGCTCGACCTCGGCTCCGGTCAAGTCGGTGACATAGACTTCTTTGGCCCGCCCGCCGGCCCGGTTGGACACAAACGCGATTCTGGAGTTGAACGGACCTTCCTCACCGGTCAGGAGCAGCATCACATGGTCGGCGAAACGATGCGCCATTCTGCGTAGGTCCGCTCGCCGACCACGGTAGCGCTTGCCGCCCAGGTACCGACGCTGGGCAACGTCAAACAGACGCGCTTCGACGGTCAGCGTGTCTCCTTCGAGCCACACGCTGCCCTTCATCAGGGCCAGCGCGCCCAGCACCGACCAGTGGCCAAAGTTGATCTCGGCCTCCACGACTCTGTCCGGCCCCTCAAGATAGGTCCCGCGGTCAATGACCCGGAACACGCCGGACAGGTCGAGGTCACGGGCAATGATATCAGAGAAGGCCACTCCCAGACCCTGGTCGGAACCCGCTGGCTGCGGGGACAGAGGCGAGAGCGCAATCGGCAGCCCTGCCCCGCCCGGTTCGGGTACAGTGATTTCGATCTGGGCCTGGATCGGGCGGCACACTCCGAGGAACACCGCCAGGCCCACAACCCCGATTCGGCAGGTTCGCCTCAGCGTGATCCGCCGCGCGCGCCACGTCTCGACTTGCCAGTTGCCCATCATCCGCCTTCGCTCTGCCGCCCGCGTCTCGGCTCACGCCCCCGTGCTTCAGTCATCGCTCACTCGCCAAAAGCGACCTGGACTTTCTGGGACAGAAACTCATGCAGGTGCTCCACGGGTGGCGGGGGGAGCGGGTTGGCGTGATGCACGGCACGCAGGGCCGACTGATCAAATGCCGCATTGCCCGACGAACGCGTCAGGTCGATATCCGCGATCTCGCCGTTGGGCCTGATACCGAACTGCACTACTGCGGTTAAGCCGGCCTGTTGATGGGTGACAATCCAGCTGTCCTTGACCCGCTGCTGAACCAGGACGGTATACCCGACAAAGGCCGGCGGTCGGCGGCCTGGTCCGCCACCAGAGCCGGAGCCGCCGACCGTTCTGGACCCGACCGGTTGCCGGGCGGTTCGTTCGGCCGTTCTCATGTTCTGGCGTACACGGTCAACAGCCTCGGCTAGCTGTCGCGTCTCACGGGCTTGGCGAGACATTGACGGTTGTGGCTTGGCCGATTTGACGGCTGGTTTTTTCTGGGCCTTGGGTTTTTTGGCAGGTCGCTTGGCCTGCCGCTTGGGCGCGGGTGGAGACGGCTTTTTGACAGGTCGCTTGGCCTGCTGCTTGGGCGCGGGTGGAGACGGCTTTTTGACCGACGGCGCCGGCTCTTTGGTAACGGGCGGTGCCGGGGGCGGCTCTTGAGCTCGGCTCAGCGGAGGAGGGTCAGGGGCCGGCCGGCTGCCTGGAGGCGAGGTAAGCGCGGACGGGGCCACCAGAGCAACGACATACGGCTCGGGTCTGGCGGGCTGGACCGGGCTACGCACCCCAGCCGTCACCAGACCGACGATGGCTCCGGCGTGCAAGATCACAGATACCAGGAGCATGCGACCGAAGCCCGGGTAGGACCGTTTTTTGTGCTGGATCTGGTAGGCCATAGCTAACTGAGCGGGTATGCGCTCACTGCTCCGTCATCTCTTGAGTCGGTTGTGTCTGCACCGCGTCTGCACCCAAGGCTTCGGTCACCATGCCCAGCCTGGCCACTCCGGCCCGTCGGACCGCAGCCATGACCTCTACCACTCTGCCATACATAACGTTTTTATCAGCGCGCAGATACACGGTTTGATCCGGACGGTTGCGGACCGCAGCTGCGAGAGTCGTTTGCAGGGCCTCAATCTCAAGCTCCGCCGCATTCAAATACACCTCCCCTTCCCGGCTGACGGCCACAACCAGTTGATCTTCCTGGCCGGCCATGGGGTCGGCCTCTACCCTGGGCAGTTCAACACCAACGCCCTGCTGAAGTATCGGTGTGGTGACCATGAAAATAACCAGCAGCACCAACATCACATCAACCAAGGGCGTCACATTGATCTGCGACATGCTGCCATCGCCCAACTCATCAAATGCCACGGTCTGTCTCCTCGCTTCGGGCGGGTGGAAGTGCGCCGGCTACAAAAAATGGCGCTCGGCAATATTCAGAAACTCGGCCAGGAAGTTTTCCATGCCCAGAGATACCAGCCGAACCTGACGGCTGAAGTGATTATAGGCCACGACCGACGGAATCGCTGCGGCCAGGCCGATAGCGGTGGCGATCAGAGCCTCGGCGATGCCCGGCGCGACCGCCTGAATCGTTGAGCCGGTGCTTGAGCCCAGGCCCAGGAAGGCGTTCATAATCCCCCACACGGTGCCAAACAGACCGATGAAAGGGGCGGTGGCGGCGGTGGTGGCCAGAAAGGTCAAACCGCTCTCCAGCCGGGTCAGCTGTTCCCGGGCGGCCCGGCGCATCGCCCGCTCGACATTCTCGACCCCGCCCTCGTCAATGTCTTCGAAGGAGTCCGGTTTGTGGGCGGGATCCTGGGGCTGCTTGCGGGCACGCGTGATCCGCATCAGTTCCTGATAGCCGGCGCGAAAGATCTGGGCCGTCGCACTCTCCTTCATCTCCAGGCTGGCGGTGTGGATGGAGGACAGATTTTTTGTCTCCCAGAACACCACGGTAAACTGCTCAGACTCGCGCCGGGTGCGGAGCAGTTGGCGGAATTTGAAGAATACAATCGCCCAGCTGATGATCGAGAACAGCACCAGCAGGTAGAGGACGGCTTGGACGACCGGACCGGAGCCGGTGACCATTTCGAGTACAGTCGGCTGAGCAAACGTTTGCCGGGCAGCCGCGCCCAAGAGCGAATCTTCCATCCTGTTCCCCGCCTCCTCGTCACCAAGCCGCCCAACCACACGCCGCGGACGCGTTCGGATTTGAGCGGCTCCTCAGCACGCTGCGGCTCATTGTAGCCCACCCTCCCCGCTCACGCCATTCCCCGGCCTGCGTCTGAGCGGCGAACAGAGAGGCTGGAAGGCCTAATCCAACGCCTTCCCTTGACTGATTTTTCCGCTTGGGGAAAGATGCAGGCAGCCAAGGGATAATCTTTATCGAAGGTGGGAGGATATGGCTGTACGCATAGGACTGAACGGTTTTGGACGGATCGGGCGGAATCTGTTTCGGGCCAGCATCAACGAACCCGGGCTCGAATTTGTGGCCATCAACGATATCACCGACGCCGCAACCCTGGCCCATTTGTTGCGCTACGATTCGGTCCACGGTCGCCTCGAGGCCGATATTGCGGCCGAACCGGACGCTCTGATTGTCAACGGTAAACGCATTCAGGTCTGCCAGGAACGCAATCCGGCAGACCTGCCTTGGAAAGCCCTCGGGGTTGAGGTGGCGCTCGAATGCACCGGGCTGTTTACCGACCGTGACAAGGCGTCCCTGCACCTGTCTGCCGGAGCAAAAAAAGTACTGATTTCGGCCCCGGCCAAAGGGGCGGATTTAACCCTGTGTTACGGGGTGAATCATGCCAGCTACGACCCGGCCTCGCACCATATTATTTCCAACGCGTCGTGTACCACGAATTGTCTCTCGCCGGTCGCCAAGGTCTTACACGAAACGTTTGGCGTCAAACGGGGACTGATGACGACCGTCCACGCCTACACCAACGACCAGCGTATTCTCGATCTGCCCCACTCCGATATTCGGCGCGCCCGCGCGGCCGCCCAGTCCATGATCCCGACCTCAACCGGCGCCGCCCGCGCGGTCGGCGAAGTCCTGCCCGAACTCAAGGGCAAACTTGACGGCATGGCCGTTCGGGTTCCCACGGCCAATGTGTCGGTGGTCGATCTGGTCGCCGAACTCGACAAGACAGCCAGTGCCGAAGCGGTCAATCAGGCGATGCAGGCGGCGGCCGAAGGCCCGCTCAAGGGCGTCCTCCAGTACTGCCGGGAGGAACTGGTTTCGGTCGATTTCAACGGCAACCCGCATTCGTCTATTTTCGACGCCGCCCTGACCAAGGTGATGGACAACAACTTTGTCAAAGTCCTGTCCTGGTACGACAACGAGTGGGGCTTTTCCAACCGGATGCGGGACGTCTCGCTCTACATCGGCCAGAGCCTGAGTTAGCCCATGGCCACCCGTCGTCCCCTGCTCGCCGGCAACTGGAAAATGCACGGCACCCGGTCCGAGACCGAGCGCCTGCTGTCAGCCCTGATCCAGGCCTTGGGCGGCGTCGACCCCGCCCAGCGGGAAATCGTGGTCGCCCCGCCGTTCAGCGCCCTGGAGACCGCCGCCCGCCTGCTGGCCGACACGCCCATCCGTTTAGCCGCCCAGAATCTCCACTGGGAGCCGCACGGGGCGTTCACCGGCGAGGTGTCGGGTCCCATGCTCAAAGAAGCCGGCTGTGCCTACGTCATTCTCGGCCATTCCGAGCGGCGTCAATACTTCGCCGAGACCGACGAGAGCGTGGCCCGCAAGGTCCGGGCCGCCCGGCGGGACGGGTTGTTGCCGATCGTGTGTGTGGGGGAGTCGCTTGAAGAGCGTGAGAGCGGAGCGACCCTGGCCGTCATCGACCGTCAAATCCGGGGCGCCCTCCAGGACTCAGAGCTGGCCCAAGACCTGGACCAAGACCCGGCGGCCCTGACAGGCTTGGTGATCGCCTACGAACCGGTCTGGGCGATTGGGACGGGCCGCAGCGCGGCACCCGACCAGGCTCAGGAAGTCCACGCGGCCATACGCGCGACCTTGGGTAGCCTGATCGGTCCGGCCACGGCCGACACGACACGTCTGTTGTACGGCGGCAGTGTAAAGCCCGACACCGTCGACGATCTCATGGCCCGGCCGGACATAGACGGGGCGCTAGTCGGCGGGGCCAGCCTGCAGGCCGACTCCTTTGCCCGCATCGTCAACTTCCGTTAGGAGCCGTATCATGTCGTACACGCTAGTAACTCTCGTCCACGTTCTGGCCTGTTTTTTCCTGGTCCTGGTCGTCCTGCTCCAGACCGGCAAGGGTTCTGATGTCGGGGCGGTTTTTGGCGGCTCCAGCCAGACCATCTTCGGCAGCTCGGGCGCCGGCAATTTTTTGACCAAAACCACCACCGGCATCGCGGTTCTGTTCATGCTGACCTCTCTCTTTCTGTCCTACGGCGCATCCCGCCAGACAACCGAAAGCCTGTTTGACGCGATCTCGACCGAGAGCCTGGGCGTCCAGGAAGAGCTGCCGGCAGCCATTCCAGGCACGGAGGCCGGCTCAGCCCCGGGCGACTCCGGCACGGCGGGCCAGCCTGAAGCGGCGACCGAACCACAGGCCGCTGCCCCGACCAGCCCGGAACCGCGCCGGCTGCCCTGAGCGAAGCTGCCCAGGCATCGGATCCGGCTTCGCAATAGGGCCAGGTCTGGCCTTTGAGCGTGCCGCAACGAGAGTGAGAAGATGAGCCGGACCCACGCGATTGTTATTGGCGGCAGCATGGCCGGCCTGAGCGCCGGCCGGGTCCTCAGCCAGGTCTACGACCGGGTCACCGTCATTGACCGTGACACCTACCCCGAAGGCGTGGGCGAGAGATCGGGCGTCCCACACAGCCGCCACGTCCATGCCCTGCTGGCCCGGGGACGGCTCGAACTGGAACGTCTGTTCCCAGGCTTTGGCAATCTGGCGCGTGAAGGCGGCGCGCACGAGATCGACTTTGGGATGGATTTTGCCACCCTGCGTCCATACGGCTGGAGTCAGCGCCGGCCAGACGGACTCAGTCTGCTGTTTGCCAGCCGCAATCTCATCGAATCCGTCGTCCGTGGCCTGTTTCGTCGGCTGCCGAACGTCACCCTCCTGGAACAGACTGCGGTGACCTCGCTGAACAGCGCCACCAATGGGCGCCGGCGGGTCACAGGCGTCACAGCCCGCTCGGCCGATGGAAGCGGTCCGACACAGCTGGACGCCGACCTCGTCGTTGACGCCAGCGGCCGGGCCTCTCAAGCGCCGGCGTGGCTCAGGGCCCTGGGTCTGGAGCCGCCCCAAGAGACGGTCGTCAACGCCTTTGCCGGCTATAGCTCGCGCTGGTTTCAAGCGCCCAGCCCCGAGCGCTGGCCTCAGGAATGGTGGTGGAAGGGTATCTGGATCGATCTGAAGGAACCCGAGGTGCTGACGGCCGGGGTGTTGTTTCCGGTCGAGCATGGACGCTGGATCATCACCCTGGGCGGGGTGGCCAAGGAGTATCCCCCGACCGATGAAGACGGCTTTATGGAAGCCCTGGGGAGCCGCCTGCGTTCCCCCATCCTGGCCGAAGCCGCGCGCCTGGCCGAGCCGCTTTCGCCGGTGTACGGCCATCGCACAATGGCCAACCGTTTTCGCCACTACGAGCAGTGGCACGAACGCCTGGACGGATTTATCGCCCTGGGTGACGCGGTGTGCGCCTTCAACCCCGTGTATGGCCAAGGCATGACAACCGGGACCTTATCCGCGGTCGTCCTGGCCGAGTGTCTCGAGCGCTACGGTCCTGACGAGCCTGATTTGCCGCAGCATTTTTTTCGTGCCCAGGCAAAAGTCCAGGACAATCCGTGGCGGCTGGCGACCGGGGCGGATTTTCGCTTCCCGTTAACCGAAGGCAGCCAGTCTGCCGGCTCGCGCGTACTCGACCCGTATATGAAGGCGCTGTTTGCCACGGCGATTGACGATCATGTCGTACGCCGTCGGCTCAGCCAAGTCATCAATATGCTCGAGCCCCCGTCGGCATTTTTTGCGCCGCCAATCATGGGCCGGGTGGTGCTGAACGCCGTCCGGCGGCGCGTGGGGAAACACGCCAGGACACCGATTCCAGACCGGCCGCCGACACACGCGGCTGGGCCGTCGTCCCACCTCAGTCCGTAGGCCCGCCCCCTCCCCTCTGGACCGCATTCGTTTGTCCGGCTATGATCTGTGGCCGTCAGCGGATGCGGCCTGCATCCGTGTTTTTCTATCCGTCGTGCGAGGATGGCGGAACTGGCAGACGCGCTAGGTTGAGGGCCTAGTGGGGTAACACCCATGGGGGTTCAAGTCCCCCTCCTCGCACTCTCCCGCCCCTTTTTCTCCCGCCCGTCCCGGTCTTGATTGACTCGCCCCGGAGCTTGTGAGACACAGGACGGCATGGCATACGATTCGACCACGCTCCGTGCCCCGTCCGACTCCGAAGACAGTCGTTCCCTGTTTCGCCTCGAGAACGGCCTACGGGTGGCCATTCAGGAGGATCACTTTGCCCCGGTGGTGGCCATTCAGGTGTGGGTCAGGGCCGGCAGCGCGGACGAGACACCCGACGTGGCCGGGGCCGCCCATGTGCACGAACACATGATCTTCAAGGGCACCGAGCGGCGACCGGTCGGTGTGATTGCGGCCGAGGTCGAATCGTCCGGCGGCAACATCAACGCCTTCACCTCTGCCGACCACACCGTCTACCATCTCGTCCTGGCCTCGCGTCACTGTCGCACCGGCCTCGATATCCTGGCCGATGCCATGCACAACTCGAGCTTTGATCCGCGCGAACTGGAAAAAGAACTCCAGGTCGTCATGGAAGAGTGGAAGCGCGGCGAGGATTCTCCCACCTCGCGCGCGGCAACAGAGCTGTTTCGCCTGGCCTATACCAGCCACCCCTACGGACGCCCGGTGATCGGCTTTCGGGAAACTGTTGAGGCGCTCGACCGCGAGCGCGTCGTCAACTTCTACCAACGCTGGTATCACCCCAACAACATGACCCTGGTCGTCGTCGGCGACGTGGACCGTCGGGCCGTGGAGGGCGACGTGCGCGAGCTGTTCGGTCCCTACCCGCTCAGCCCGCTTCCGGCTCGACCACGGGCGGCCGAGCCGGCCCAGCGCCAGACTCGTCTGTCCGGCCTCGACATGAACGTTGAGGAATCCTACCTGTATCTGGGCTTTCCCATTCCCGAGGCCGACCACGCCGACATTTTTGCCCTGGACCTGTTGGGCTTTCTCCTGGGCGGAGGCGAGAGTTCGCGGCTGGTCCAGACCGTGCAGGTCGAAAAGGAACTGGTCAACTGGATCTCGGCCAGCGCCTACAGCCCGGCCGACCCAGGGCTGTTCATTGCCGCTGCCGCCCTGGAACAGGACAAAGTCCGGCCTGCGCTGCAAGACATGCTGGCCGCGATTGCCGACTGCCAGCAGCGGCTGGTCTCGTCCGCCGAACTCGACCGGGCCCGTACAAACCTGGCCAGCGACTTCACCTATCGACGGGAAACCGTCCAGGGCCAGGCTCGCCAGCTGGGCTATTTTCTGAGCGTGTTTGACGACCCGGACTACGAAGACCGCTATCTGGCCGGTTTGGCCACAGTCACCCGCCAAGACATTCGGCGCGTGGCGCAGCGCTATCTCACGACCGACCGCCTGTCGCTCGTGCTGCTCGGAGCCGAGGCCCAGGCCGGCTTGCCGAGCGCGGCGGACATTCAGGCCTGGCAGAAAACGGAACCTGCCCCCACGGTTTCGGCTCCCGAAAACGACCGGGTCTCGTATACCGAACTGGACAACGGCATTCGCCTGCTGGTCAAGGAGCATCACAGTGTTCCGGTCGTGTCGCTCCAGGCCTGCATGCTGGGCGGTGTGCTGTTTGAAACCGAGCGCAGCGCCGGGATGAACAACCTCATCGCCGGGTTGCTGACCCGCGGCAGCCAGCGCTTCTCGCGCCTGGCACTGACCGAGGCCGTTGAATCGCTGGCCGGCAGTCTCAACGGTTTCTCGGGCCGTAACAGCCTGGGTCTGAGCGGCTCGTTTCTGTCCAGCCAGGCGGCGACCGGGCTGGAACTTTTTCTCGATACCCTGCTCCAGCCCATTTTCCCGGCCGATGAGGTCGAAAAGCGCCGCCGCGAAATCCTGCTGGCCCTCAAGAACCGTGAGGACGAGTTAGCGCAGATCGCCTTTGACCTGTTCTACGCCACCATCTTCACCACCCACCCCTACCGCCTGCTGCCGCTGGGCCGGGTGGAGAGCGTACAAGCTTTACGCCAGGAGCAGCTGGCCGACTATTACCGCACCGTCCTGAACCCCCGCCAGCTGGTGGTCAGTGCGGTCGGCGACGTGGATAGCGACGAACTCATCGCCTACCTGCGGGCCAGCCTCGAAGGCCTACCCAGCGTTTCAGACCAACTGGCCCTCCCCCCCTCCGAGCCACGCCTGACAGGCACGCGGCGCCAGACCAAGGCGGTCGACAAACAACAGGCGCATATCGTCTTGGGCTATCAGGGCGTGGCCCTGGACAACCCGGATCGCTACATCCTCAAAATCATTGACGCGCTGCTGTCCAGACAGGGCGGTCGCCTGTTCTACGAACTGCGCGAAAAGCGCGCTCTGGCCTACTCCGTGACCGCCTTCAGTGTCGAAGGGCTGGCCCCGGGCGCGTTCGGGATCTATGTCGGCACCGATCCCAACAAGGTCGACGAAGCCGTCGACGCGGCGCGTCACGAACTGAGGCGGCTGTGCCAGCGGCCGGTTGACCCGGCCGAACTCGAACAGGCCAAGAAGTATCTGACCGGCAGCTATGAAATCTCTCTTCAGTCCAACGGCTCCCAGGCCGAAGAAATGGCCTTTAACGAACTCTACGGTCTGGGCTATGACAATGGGCGGCGGTATCTCAGAGCGCTGGGCGCAGTCACCGAGGAAGACATACGGCGGGTGGCCCGGACTTACTTTGATGAGCACACGGAGACCCTGGTTGTGGTGGGCAAGTAGGGCCGGGACGGAGGAACGGCGTGGAGCGCTGGCTGTGCCTGTCGGTCACGGTTCCGCACGAGGCGGTCGAGGCGGTGTCAAACTTCCTGATGGAACGCGGATCGCTCGGAGTGATAGAAGACGAGCGTGACCCGGCCGTCCCTCAGCCTCCAACAACGACCGTCCAGGCATTCTTTGCAGCCGACAGCCCAGGTCTGGCCCTGCGTTCGGCCCTGCACCGCTACCTGGACCAGCTCGCCCAGCTGTTTCCCCAGCTCGACCTCTCCCACCCGGTACAGCTGAGGACGCTTAACAGTCAGTCCTGGCAGGACCGGTGGCGCGAACACTTTCCACCGCTTGAGGTCGGCTCACGCTTTGTGGTGCTGCCGCCCTGGGAGACGGCCCCGGCTCAGACCCGACGCGAGTGTCTGGTCATTAACCCCAGCATGGCTTTTGGCACCGGTCACCACGCCACGACGCGGAGCTGTCTGGAGGCGATTGAGGCGCTGTGCCTGGCCCACGGCGCACCGGTCCGGGCACTCGACCTCGGGACCGGCTCGGGGATTCTCAGTATTGCGCTGGCCCGCCTCGGCTGCCCCGATATCTGGGCTCTGGACACCGACCCGGTCGCCCTGGACGAGGCGCGCAAGAATCTCGCCGCCAACCGTATCACCTCAGGTGTCCGACTGAGCGCGCAGCCACTCGAATCGCTGTCGCTGACATTTCCACTCATTGTCGCCAACCTGTTTGCCCAGACGCTCATTGAGCTGGCCACCCCCCTGACCCGAGCCACGACGCCGGGCGGCCACCTCATCCTGTCCGGGATTCAGACCGAGCAGGCCGCCGACGTGGAGGCCACCTTCCCGGCTCCGGTGTGGCGTGAACAGTCCCGTCTTGTGGCCGACGAATGGGTCAGCCTGGTCCGCCAACGGGTGTAGCAGTCTACGGACGATGAGACGGTTTTTCGTTCACTCCTCCGCCGTACATGCCTCCCAGGCCGTGCTGAGCGGTCCAGAATACCACCACCTGCGCCACGTCGTGCGCCTCCAGATCGGCGACCAACTGGCCCTGCGCGATGAGCGGGGCATCGAATATCGCGGCACAATCAGCCACTTCTCTGCCCAGGCGGCCACCATTGCCATCGGGTCTGTGACTGATGCGGCGCCCCTGTCTTTCGCCCTCAGCCTGGCGCTGGGTCTGCTCAAGGGCGCCAAGCTGGATCTGGTGATTGAGAAAGTCACCGAACTCGGTGTGCACACCATCGTGCCCTTTTTTTCCGCCAATACGGTCGTTAGCCTGCCCCAGGAGCGCCAGGACCAGCGTCTGGCCCGTTGGCGGCGTATCGCCCAGAGCGCGGCAAAGCAGTCTGGCAGCCGCCTGCCCCATATTACGGCGCCCCACTCTTTCGCCCAACTCCTCGGTGCCGCGTCCGGCTCAGAGACCAGGCTGCTGTTCTCCGAACACGAGCGGACGCTCAGCCTCAGAGCCTTTGCCGACATCCACCGAACGCTGTCCAGCCTGTGGATTGTGATCGGTCCCGAGGGCGGTTTCACTCCCCAGGAGGTCGACCAAGCCCAAGCCGCCGGCTTTACGCCCGTCAGCCTCGGTCCATCCATCCTGCGCGCCGAGACGGCCAGCATCGCGGCCGTCAGCCTGTGTCAGTATGTGTGGCGACAGTCCCCCTGACTCGGCACCCGGCGCCCTCTTGCCTTTGCCGGGCCGAATGCCTAGGCTGCCAGCCTATTACCGCACTGGAGCACTGCCTTATGGGACGCCTGCGCTTTGCCTTTATCATGGACCCCATCCAAGACGTTCTGATCGACAAAGACACGACCTTTGTCTTTATGCTCGAAGCCCAGCGCCGCGGTCACGAGTTGGCCTATATCGAAATGGGCGATCTTTTTATCGAGCGGACCAGACCCATGGCCCGCACCCGGCGGATCGAGCTGCGGCGCGAAGAGGGTCGGCACTTCACCTTTCTCGGTCAGACGGTCGAGCCCCTGGGCGGTTTTGACGCGGTCTTTATGCGCAAAGACCCGCCGTTCGATATCGCCTATCTGCACGCCACCCAGCTGCTTGACCTGGCCCAGGACGAAGGCGCGGTGGTGCTCAACCATCCCGGCGGTCTGCGCGCCGCCAACGAAAAACTCTTCGCCCTCAACTTCTCCGCCGTCATTCCCCCGACCCTGGTGTCTCAGGACGCCGAGCGTCTCAAAGCCTTTCTCGAAGAACTCGGCGGAGAGATGATTATCAAGCCCGTCGACGGCCACGGCGGGGCGGGCATCTTCTACGTACAGCGGCAGGACCGCAACCTGAACTCCATCCTGGAAACGGCGACCAGACAGGGACGCGAGCCGATCATCGCCCAGCAGTACCTGCCGGCCGTGCGGCAGGGCGATAAGCGTCTCATCGTCCTGAACGGCGAGCCGCTGGGCTGCACCCTGCGGGTTCCGCGCGCCGACGAACATCGGGGCAACATCCATGTCGGCGGCACCTGCATCAAGGCCGCTATCACCCCGCGCGACCGCGAGATCTGCGCCCTCATCGGGCCGCGCCTGCGCCGTGAAGGGTTGTATTTTGTCGGTCTCGACATCATTGGCGAGCATCTGACCGAGGTCAATGTGACCAGCCCGACCGGCGTGCAGGAAATCGACCGGCTCGACCAGGTGTGCCTCGAAGCCAAGGTCATGGACTTCGCCGAGCAGAAAGTTGGAGAGCGCCAACAGCAAGCCTGAGGCGGTCTTGACTCGGTCGGGCGCATTCAGTACAAAACCGGAACGCGCCGGGACACCCCGTGTCTCACGCGCCCCGGCCAGTCCCTCCATGGGCAGGTAGCTCAGTCGGTAGAGCAGAGGACTGAAAATCCTCGTGTCGACGGTTCGATTCCGCCCCTGCCCACACCACTTCTCCTATCAGAAATTGATCTTTCTGAACGCTCTCAGGTACCGATTGCAGTCTGTTTCAAGTCATATGACACCTGCCCAGCCTTCGTGCAGGCGCGCTTCCAGACCCAACGCTATGGCTCTGGGAATCTTTACCATACCTTGACGCCTATATGGTCCTTACCCACCCTAATGGACCCATAGGACCATATGGACAGATTGGAGGTACGAGTGGACTTTCTTATGAAAGAACCTTTCGGGGCAGAAGCCGCGCGAGAGCTTTGCCGCATTCCCGAGATTTTCGAGCTTGGCCGTATCTACAGGCGCGAGCAGATCAGCACCACGCTCCAATCAAGCTTCGTGGAACGTGGAGGAAACGAGCACACCTCGAAACATGCCGTCGCCACCATCCTCAAAAAATGGTTGCGCCAAGACAGCAGTCCCTTTGAAAAGGTGTGTGACAAACATGGTCGAGAGATGCGTGGCCGGTACCGATTTATCGGTTACGACGACCAGCGGGGAGCATTCGAGCGTCTTCGAGACA
>JAGWBB010000001.1:96705-97196 GCA_021296095.1 Desulfurellaceae bacterium
CCACGGTATCGGAAAGGATATGGTGATCGTTGTCCGATAAAAATTGGTCGTGCGGGACCAGACGGGTTCAGGCGGAGACTGCGAGACTTTTGGGAGAATCTCCCCGAAAGACCGAGCTATCTAGTGCGGATTGGTTGTCCGGACGAAGCGGAAGCGAGAAGGCGCGAGACTCTTTTACACGCCTGGTTTCAGACCCGCGGACAACGGATAGATGATGTGCCGGGTCATGAATGGTTCCTGACCACTCCGAGTGAAATTGAGGATGCAATTCGTGCAATCATCGAACCAGCGATGGGCACGAACACGCCAGGGATCGAGTCTGAGATAGCCGATATATTCGAAGACGTCCCTGTCAAAGACTGGGAAAGCCTTCCTAAAGACCTGACAGACAGACTCGACCATTATCTATACGGCGAGGTGTCTTGACCCTTTGCCGCTCAAGACAGGCGATAAATCTGCGCCACATTGTCTCCCAGCACCAGCCGCTGCTC
>JAGWBB010000002.1:0-394 GCA_021296095.1 Desulfurellaceae bacterium
TCAAGTTGATCCCATCAAAGTCGGGGAAGAACACCTCCGCATCGGCCACGGCAGTGCAGTCTTTGACTGCTCTATCCCCCTTAGGGGCTTCGGCACCGCTATCGTTTATGTAGACGTAATATGAACGGGGCCGGGGCAGGTTGTACCAACCGACCACCGCGCTGCCGCTCAGATCGGGGATGTTCCCGTAAGAGACTTCTTCCCAATAGTGTCCCAGGCCAGGATAGGAGGAACCCATCAACTCCTCATACCAACTGACAGGACGCGGGGTGACATCGGTCGCATCACCAAAGCGGCAGAGAATCGTCACCCACACCTGGGAACCGGTCACCGCCGTCTGAGCAGTTGTCTGAAACGCCTGGTATGCCCCTTCAAGTGTAGTTCTCTCATCCTC
>JAGWBB010000002.1:671-997 GCA_021296095.1 Desulfurellaceae bacterium
TCCCTGCTCCCAGCAGGAACAGGACGAGCCGGATGCTCCAGCGTGCGGCCAGGCGGCTCGTGCCCATGATACCTTTCCTCTCCTCTTGCTCTCAGGAATGGGTAAGGACAACAGTGGTATAACACCGGGCGTTCCCGGAGCAAAGGGCCACAGGCGCGTCTTGCCCTGTCCGGGCAGCGGCCATTTGGCAAAAATCACCAGCGCGTTGGGAGACATGCTGGGGGGGGTAGCGTAGATCGCTGTGGGAGGCAAATGGAATTGTAGGGGCAGCCCCCTGTGGCTGCCCGTCCTCTTCTGTTGGCGCACCCCGTCAGGGCATAATCACA
>JAGWBB010000002.1:1130-3878 GCA_021296095.1 Desulfurellaceae bacterium
CGGCTCCTCCCTCAGGGTGGTTACCCGCACGGTGGTGTGGGCAAACTCGACCCCGTCAAGCAACGCCCGCACCGTATGCTCTCCCGGCCCCAGGTTGTTCCAGTTCCACAACAGGCTGAAGCCGTTGTTGGCATCGCCACAGACACTCCGGGTATCCTCTCGTATGGTGCCATAGCCCGCTTGTAGCGGCATCCCGTTCAGCTCAATGACAATCTCTTCTGCCTCACACGCCCAGCCCGAGATCACACCAATGCCACTCTGGGCGGCGGCCGGCTGAGCAGAAGCCAGCCACGCTCTGAGCAGGAGCAGGACTCCACAGATCTTCGAAATCCCAAGGCTTCTCATCCGTGCGTTCTTGCAGAGGGTGCGACAGGAGTGATGTAGGCGCTACCCCCTCACCCCAGCCCTCTCCCTCCGGGGGAGAGGGAGTCGGACTCTGCCTGTCCTGCGGGGACTCCGGCAGCAGTCAGCCGTCCACCGGCTCAAGCCGGCACGGCACATAGCGGTGGTGCGGACAGCCGCTGAAAGGGTCGCGGGCGGTGACATCGGTGTAGTCGTTCATGTTCACCCCGACGCTTGCGGTCGGTCCGTCGTAGCCGCCCTCGCCGCTCGGGTACTGCATGCCGAAGCCGTTCGGCATCCACACATGGCCGTCCAGGAGTTTGGTATCGATCATGGCCGGTAGCTCGACGCTGCCGCGTCTGGTGACGACCCGAATCGTATCCCCATTGCTCACGCCTATCCGTTCGGCGTCGCCGGGCGACAGGTTGAGCGCGCAGTGCGGTCCCCGCCCTTTGCGCCACTCGGGGTCGCGCTGAATGGTGTTGGCCGTCCAGCGGGTGCGCAGGCCCGAGGCCAGGATAGTCGGGTAGTCAGGGTCGTGGGCGGGCTGCGTGGCAATGGCCCGGTTCAGCTCGGCCTGGATCTGCTGCGGCGCCAGGCGGACCCTTTTGTCGTCGAAGCCGATCCGCTCATCCAGATTCGTCGCCGGGTCGAGCCGGGCAATCTCCACCCCCTCGGGATGCGCCATCAGCCGTCGATACACCTCCAGCCCCAGGCTGAAGCCGTCCTTGTCCTGCCACTCCGGGCCAAACGCCCGGGCCACGGCTTCACCCCGCACACGACCGTTCATGAGCGCCTGAAACCAGATCGAGGACAGGACCGGCGCGTCCAGCTGGAGACCCAGGGTCCGGTAGGCCCAGTACAGCGGGGCGCGAAACCCGGCCTGCTTGGCCGCAACCTGCAGGGCGCCGAGATAGCGCGCCGCGCCGTCCGGCTGATCGGCCTCGGCCGCCAGCTCGTGCAGCTCGGCCGGCGCCTCGGGCACCAGATCCATGGCCTCGGCCAGACGGATATAGATCTCGCCCTCGGGCAGGGCTTCGCCCAGGGCCGGAACGATGGGCGGACGAACCTGAACCGGCACGCCGGGAAAGCCGCGCGGGAAGCTGGCCATCTCCCACTTTTCGTAGCCGACCGGCGTGGGCAGGACATAGTCGGCCACCCGCGCCGTCTCGGTCATGGCCGGCTCGATGACGACTAGCAGCTCCAGCTCTTCGCGCGCCGCCAGCCACGCCTTGGTATCGGGGTAGGACAGCAGCGGATTTGACCCCTCGACGATCAGCGCCCGCAGGCGTTCGGGATGGTCGAGCGTGATCTCTTCAGGAATCAGCACCGGCGAGAACACGCCCAGCCGGGCAAAGGCCGAGACGGCCGGAATGCCGGACGCCAGGGCGCGTTCGGGTTCGTCATGACGCCGCGGGTCGGGCGTCGGCGGGTTGAGGTTGGTGGTGAACACGTTGCCGCCCGGTTTGCCCAGGTTGCCGGTCACCGCCACCAGCAGGTGCAGGAGGTAGGAGTTGAGGGTCGAGAACAGCGTCATCTCAACGCCCAGGTCCCACAGTAGCGAGGCGCGCCGGGCGGCCGCCAGCTCTTCGGCCGTGGCGACAATATCGCCCACGTCCAGGCCACAGCGGCGGGCCATGTCCGGCACGTCAACCCCGGCCAGCCAGGCTTTGATCTCCTCGTAGCCGAGCGTCTTGTCCCGAATGAAATCCGCGTCGCCCAGGTCGCGGCCAATGATGATCGCGGCCAGGGCCAGGAGCAGATAGGCGTCCGTCCCGGGCTTGAGGCGCAGGTGGCGGTCGGCCTGGCGGGTGGTCTCGGTGATCCGGGGATCGACGACTACCATCTTGCGGGCGCTATCGCGGGCCAGGGCTTTCAGTCCGTCGGTCGGATTGTGGCCCCGGTTGCTGATATGCGGGTTGGTGCCGAGCACCAGCAGGAAATCGGACGCGTCATGGTCGGGGTGCAAGGAGGTGCCCGACGAGCTGTCCAGCATCCATTGCAAGACCATCCAGTGCTGCGACTTTTCCTGAGCCAGGGCGTTAAAGAAGCGCCGCGAGCCCAGCAGCGACAGAAACGTCACCCCGAACGGCGCGTCCAGATGGTTGGCCTGGCCGCCAATCCCGACCAGGCCGATGGAGCGTGGCGCGTGCTGGTCGCGGATACGTTTCAGTCTGGCGCCGATTTCGGCGATGGCCTGCTGCCAGCTGATTTGCTCAAAACCGCCCTCGGGCCGCCGCTTGAGCGGATGTGAGACGCGCTGGGCGTGGTTCACATAGGCGGGAATGCTGAAGCCTTTATTGCAGATATAGCCGTGCGAGATCGGGCTCGTCTCGTCCGCCCGAATGTGCTCGATGTGTCCGTCAACCACATCGACCCGCAGGCCACAGTTATGGCTGCACAGCA
>JAGWBB010000002.1:3985-87429 GCA_021296095.1 Desulfurellaceae bacterium
GGCGGGACTATATTGCCCAGCCCGCAGCCCGGATGCAATGCCGCCGACCGCGTTCTTGCACCGCCCGGCCCGGAGCAGTAGTATGCGGAGGCTCGTGGCGAAGCCCCGGGCAGGCGTTTCTCCGACCCGGAAACAGGCCAGGCACAGACATGAAACTCACCGGCACCCAGACCCTTCCCGCACCCCGCCAGACGGTGTGGCGGCTGTTGACCGACCCCGTGTGCCTGGCCACCTGCCTGCCCGGCTGCGAGAAGCTGGAACCCACGGCCGCCCACGCCTACCGGGGCGAGCTGCAGCTCGGTGTCGCCGCCATCAAGGGCAGGTACAGCGGCACGGTCAAGCTCCAAGACATCCAGGCGCCGCACCACTACAAACTCGTCCTGGACGGCAAGGGCAGACAGGGCTTTATCAGGGGCGCTGGCACAATTGACCTGACCGAACAGGCCGACCACACCGTGCTGCACTACAGCGGCGACGTGCAGCTCGGCGGCCCGCTGGCCAGCGTCGGGCAACGCATGCTTGACGGCGTAGCCAAAATGATGCTGGGCCAGTTTTTCAGCGCCCTGGAAGCGGAACTCAGCGCTATACCGGGCCAAGCCGTCCGCCAGGGCGGGCTCGTCAACCTGTGGCGGGCCTTGGCGCGCTGGCTGCGGGGCCGGTTCGGCTTCAAAAGGTAATCGTGATAACAACACGATATCAGAGGACATCACGCTTACCTTTTCAGGAGAATCGACATGAAACCGCCCCCCTTCAGCTACGCGTGTCCCGACTCGGTTGATGAGGCCCTGGCCCTGCTGGCCGAGGCCGGGGACGGGGCGAAGCTGCTGGCCGGAGGCCAGAGCCTGGTTCCGCTGCTCAACCTGCGCATGGCCTGGGCAGACGCCGTGATCGACCTGAATCGGCTGAGCGAGCTGGACTTCATCGTGCAGGAGAACGGGACGCTGCGCATCGGCGCCCTGACCCGCCACCGGGCACTCGAGGTCTCGGACACCGTGCGGACGGCGCAGCCCCTGATGGCCCGGGCCGCGAGTGAGGTGGGGCATCTGGCGATTCGCAACCGGGGCACGATTGGCGGCAGCCTGGTCCACGCCGACCCGGCTGCGGAATGGCCGCTGGTGGCGGTGACTCTGGATGCCGAACTTCTGCTGCGCTCGCACACCGGCTCACGGACGGTGGCAGCCCGGGATTTCTTTGTCGGGCCGTTGACCACGACGACTGAACCCAACGAGCTGCTGTGTGAAATCCGGGTGCCGGTCGCTTCCGAGCAGACGCGCTGGGGCTTTCAGGAGCTGTGTCGGCGGCCGGGTGACTTTGCCATTGCCGCAGTCGCCTGTCAGCTGACGCTGGACGACAGCCAGACCTGCCGGGTGGCCAGCCTGGCCGTCGCCGGGGCGCACGACGTGCCGCTGGCCGTTGCCGAGGCCGCAGCCTGTCTGGTCGGTAGCCGGGGGGAGGACGCGGTGCTGGCCGAGGCCGCAGACCGAGCAGCCGCAGCGGTCGATCCCCCCTCGGACGTGCACGGCTCGGTCGACTTTCGGCGCCGCATGGTCCGGGTGCTCAGCCGCCGTGCGCTGGACCAGGCCTGGCAACACAGCTGAGGAGGTGCGTATGCCGGAATTCACCACCACCCAAACCGTGCGCCTGCGGGTGAACGGCCAAGACGTGGAACGCCAGGTCGAAGTCCGTCGTCTGCTGGCCGATTTTTTGCGCCACGATCTCGGCCTGACCGCCACCCATCTGGGTTGTGAACACGGCGTGTGCGGCGCGTGTACCGTCATGCTCAACGGCGACAGCGTACGCTCCTGCCTGCTGCTGGCCGTGCAGGCCGACGGCGGCGAGATCATGACCCTGGAGGGCCTGGCCGACGGGGAGCAACTCCACCCCCTGCAACAAGCCTTCTGGGATCATCATGCTTTGCAGTGCGGGTTTTGTACCTCGGGCTTTCTGATGAGCGCCTATGACCTGTTGGCCAAAAACCCGCAGCCGAGCGAAGACGAAATCCGCCACGGCCTGTCGGGCAACCTGTGTCGCTGCACCGGCTATGCCAATATCGTCAAGGCGGTCAAGGCCGCGGCTCAGGGACAGTCCTCCACAGAATAAGCCGCAAACTCCGCTGCCACGCCGCCGAGGAGGACGCCCCATGCCGAGCCCTGAACCCACCGAGCAGACTGCACTGGCTGACGAGTTCGAGCAGCGGCCCGTCGGCCACCACAGCCCGGCTCTGCAACGCCTGCTGACCCGCCTGCGGGGCGAGCCGCTCGAAGACAAATACGTTGTGGTGTGTCGCCGACCACACCGGGAGTGGGTGCTCGGGCGACTCAGCGGCAGACGCGGCGGGCCGATCAAGATTCTCAAGAACCAGGTGTTTACCAGCCTGGAGGACGCCGAGCGGGAAGTCTTTCGGCGCCGTCGGAAGAAACACGGCCAAGCCGCATGAGGACGCGCCCATGAAAATCACCGGCTACGCCGACACACTGAGCGCCGCCCCGGGCGAAACCATCTCGTTCATGGTCAACTGTGAGCTGCCGTGCTACCGGGTCGAGGTGGTCAGGATCATCTGCGGCGATACCAATCCGGCCGGCCCGGGCGTCAAAGAACACGTCGTCAAGACGCCGGTCAGCAAGACCTATGCAGGCCGCCGGCAGACGATCGAGGCCGGCTCGTATGTCACCATTCCCAACCGTCCGCCACTTGAAGACCTCGACAGCTTTTCCTTTCAGGCCTTCATCTGGCCGACGACGCCGACCAAGGGTCGCCAGGTCATTGCCGCCAAGTTCCGGGACCGCGGCAAGGCCGGCTTTGCGCTGATCATCTCCGAACACGACGCTTCGCTGGCCGTCGTGCTGGGCGACGGCCGGGGGCACGAGGAAGTCCTGGCCACCCAGCGGCCGCTGCTCAACCGCTCGTGGTATTTTGTCGCCGTGAGCTATGACGCCCGGACGCGCCGGGTGTGTCTGTACCAGGAGCCGCTGACCAGCTATCCGGGCGTGGCCGACGCGGCCGCCGTCCAGACCACGGCCACAACACGACGCCTGGGCCGGAATACCGCCCCGCTCATGTTGGGCGCGCGGCGCCGCAGCAGGCAGCACCTGACCGGGCAGTATAACGGCAAAATCGACAGCCCGCGGCTGGCCAACCAGGCGCTCAGCCGGGCGGAAATGGAAACCCTCGTCCACGCCCCGGACTCGACTCAACTCCGCCCGGCGGTGGTCGGAGCCTGGGACTTTGGGCGCGATATCAGCTCCGTCCGCGTGTCCGACCGCTCCCCCAACCAGCTCCACGGCCAGACCGTCAACATGCCGGCCCGAGGCATGAAGGGCTATAACTGGACCGGCCGGGCGATGAACTGGCAGGATGCGCCCGGGCAGTATGGGGCGATCCACTTTCACGACGACGACGTGTACGACGCCGGCTGGGAAGCCGACTTCCGCCTGACGGTTCCCGCCAATCTGAAGAGCGGCCTGTACGCCGCCCGGCTCACCGCAGGTTCCGACCCGGACACCCAGGACTACATTCCGTTCGTAGTCAAACCCGCGCCGGGCAAACAGCGCAAAATCGCCTTCTTGCTGCCGACCGCCAGTTACATGGCGTATGCCAACAGCCACATGGCGACCAACGCCGCCCTGAGCGAACTGGTCACCGGCCGGCTAGTGGAGCTGAGCCACCACGATGTCTTTTTGAACGCCCACCGCGAGTACGGCGCGTCGTGCTACGACACCCACGCGGACGGCTCGGGCGTGTGCTACTCCTCGCGTCTACGCCCGATCCTGAACATGCGCCCCAAACACATCGACTCCCTGGGCGGCTCGGGCTCCTCGCTGTGGCAGTTCAACGCCGACACCCATATCACCGACTGGCTGGAAGCCATGGGCCACGAGTTCGATGTCATTACCGACGAGGATCTGCACCAGCAGGGTCTGGAACTGCTCACACCCTACCGCGTCGTCCTCAGCGGCTCGCACCCCGAGTATCACTCCCAGGCGATGTGGGACGCCATGGCCGCCTACCAGCACCAGGGCGGACGGCTGATGTATATGGGCGGCAACGGCTGGTACTGGAAAATCGCCTACCATCCCGAGCTGCCGGGGCTGATGGAGGTGCGCCGCGCCGAGGGCGGGATTCGGACCTGGGCGGCCGAGCCGGGCGAGTACTATCACAGCTTCAGCGGCGAGTACGGCGGACTGTGGCGCCGCCAGGGCCGCCCGCCGCAGGTCATGACCGGGGTGGGTTTCTCGGCCCAGGGCTTTGATATCTCGGGACCCTACCGGCGGCTGCCGGACAGCCTCGATTCGCGCGCCGCGTTTATCTTCGCCGGGGTGGACAAAGACGAGCTGATCGGCGACTTCGGGCTGATCGGCAACGGAGCGGCCGGGCTGGAATTGGACCGGGCCGACCCCCACCTGGGCACGCCGCCGCACGCCCTGGTGCTGGCCACCTCGGCCGGCGTGCATACCGATCTGTACCTGCTGGTGTGCGAAGAGCTGCTGGCCACCTATCCCGGCCTGGGCGGCACCGAAAACCCCTTGGTGCGGGCCGATATGGTCTTTTATGAAACCCCGCACGGCGGGTCGGTGTGGTCAACGGGTTCGATCGCCTGGGCCGGCAGCCTGTCGCATAACGACTATGACAATAACGTCTCGCGGATCACCCACAATGTCTTGCAGCGCTTTGTCGATCCCACCCCGCTCGGCTAGCCCGGACCGGTCGGACGAGCTGCGGCAGCCGCACGCCCGCTGGTGGCTCGTCCTGCTCGGGCTGGTGTTCGTGTGCGCTGGGGGCCGGCCGAGCTGGGCCGAGCCACCAGCCCAAAATGCAAACCAAGACTCTTCGTCCGACACCTCGGCCATGATTGAGGCCGGGTCGGCCACCATCCACACCCTCATCGAGGGCCAGGGCCGGCCGGTTGTCCTGCTGCCGTCCCTGGGTCGGGGCATCGCCGACTTTGGCGACCTGAGCGTCCGCCTGGTGGCCGCCGGGTTTCAGGTCGTCCGGCCCCAGCCACGGGGTATCGGCGCCAGCACAGGGCCGGCGACCGGCCTCACCCTGCACGACCTGGGCAACGACATTGCGGCCGTGATTCGCGCCCTGGACAACGGCCCGGTCACCCTGGTCGGCCACGCCCTCGGCAGCCGCATCGCCCGGGTGGTGGCCACCGATCACCCCCAGCTTGTCAGCGGCCTGGTGCTGCTGGCGGCCGAAGAGGGCCAGCCCACCCCGCCCGAAGTCCTGCACGCCCGGCTGATGTCCTACGACCCCAGCCTGTCGCTCGGGGTTCGACGCAAGCTTATTCAAAAAGCCTTTTTTGCCGCCGGCAACGATCCGGGCGGCTGGCAGGACGGCTGGCATCAGAAAGCCACCCGGACACAGCTGAACGCTAACCTGGCGACCACCGCCCAGGCCTGGAGCGGGGCCGGCAGCGCGCCTATCCTCCTGCTCCAGGGCCGGGAAGACAAGATCGCCCCGCTGGAGAACGCCCGGCGCTTCAAACAGCGTCACGGGACGCGCGTCACCCTGATCGAAATCGGGCAGGCCGGCCATGCCCTGCTGCCCGAGCAGCCCCAGGCGATTGCCGAGGCGATTGTGCATTTTCTGCAACGCTAGACCAGCCACCGGGGACAGCATGGCTTTCTACGCCGACCTGCATATCCACTCCAAGTACTCCCGCGCCACCAGCAAAAACTGCGACCTCGAACACCTGGCCATCTGGGCGCGCAAGAAGGGCATCAGCCTGGTCGGCACCGGCGATTTCACCCATCCGGCCTGGAACGCCGAGCTGAAAGACAAACTCGTGCCAGCCGAGCCGGGCCTGTTCCGCCTGCGGCCCGAGCTGGAGCGGGCGGTTGAGCACGCCCTGCCGTCGGCCTGTCGGACCGGCCACACGACTACCCGCTTCATGCTGTCGGTCGAGATCTCGACGATTTACAAAAAGGGCGACAAAACACGCAAAATCCACCACCTGATTTATAGCCCGGATTTTGAGGCCGGCGACCGGCTGATTCACAGCCTGTCCAAAATCGGCAACCTGCACTCCGATGGCCGACCGATCCTGGGGCTGGATTCCCGCCACCTGCTAGAAATCACCCTGGAGTCGGGTCCGGGCTCCTACCTCGTTCCGGCCCATATCTGGACGCCGTGGTTTGCCGCCCTGGGCTCCAAGTCGGGCTTTGACGCCATTGACGCCTGCTACGGCGATCTGGCCCCGCACATCTTTGCCGTTGAGACCGGGCTGTCCTCAGACCCGCCGATGAACTGGCGGGTGTCGTCTCTGGACCGTTTCCGGCTGGTGTCCAACTCCGACGCCCATTCGCCGGAAAAGCTGGGCCGCGAGGTGTGCGTCTTCGACACCGAGCTGGACTATTTTGCCCTGCGCCGCGCCCTGGAAACGGGCCACGGCTATGGCGGTACCCTGGAGTTCTTCCCCGAAGAGGGCAAATACCACCTCGACGGTCACCGCAGCTGCGATATCCGCTTCTCTCCGGCCGAGACCCGCCAGCATCAGGGCCGCTGTCCGGTGTGCGGCAAGGCCCTGACCGTCGGCGTCATGCACCGGGTTGAAGACCTGGCCGACCGCCAGGCAGAAGAAGACCCACCCCCCACGGCCGGTACGAGCCGCAGCCTCGTCCCGCTGCCCGAGATGCTGTCCGAGATTTACCGGGTCGGTCCCAAGAGTAAAAAAATCAGCCACCACTACGAGAGCCTGCTGGGCCGGCTCGGCCCCGAACTCCAGCTGCTGACCACGCTGCCGCTGGAAGATATCCGGCGCGCCAGCCCCGCGCTGGTGCCCGAGGCGGTGTCTCGGCTGCGCAAACAGGAAGTAATCCGAGCGGCCGGCTACGACGGCGTGTACGGCACTATTCGCCTGTTCCACGACGCCGAGCTGCGCCGCCACGACGGCGGGGCGTCGCTGTTTCGAGAGGCCCCGCCCAGCCCGCCGGCTCCGCCGGCGGCCGCCGAACAGCCGACCGCATATCGCGCAGCCCCCCACCACCCGGCCCGTACGCTTCCAGCCGTGCCGTCCGCCGCCAGCTCGACCCAGAGCTCGACCGACAGCTCGACCGACAGTCTGGCCGGGCTCGACGCCGACCAGCGCCGGGCGGCCGAAATCACGCGCGGCCCGCTGCTGATTGTGGCCGGTCCCGGCTCGGGAAAAACCCGAACCCTGGCCCATCGGCTGGTCCAGCTCATCACCGAGCAGGCCGTCCCGCCGGCCGAGTGTCTGGCCCTGACCTTCACCCGCCGGGCGGCCGACGAGCTGCGCGCGCGCCTGCGAAGCCTGCTGCCCGACGGGTGGCGAGCGCTGACGGTCGGAACGTTTCACGCCCTGGCTCTGTCCATTCTCCAGGCCAACTGGAACGCGGCCGGTTTGCAGCGCGGCTTTCGGCTCGCCTCGGACGCCGAGCGCCTGCGCCTGCTCGGGGACGCTCTCGGCGTGTCGGCCAAAAAAGCGCGCGGCCAGCTGTCGGCCATCTCCCGCGCCAAGCGGACCCGGACGGCACCGACCGGCGGCAAGCTAGGCGCAGCCTACACGGCCTACCAGCACCAGCTCGATACCCACAACCTGCTCGACTTTGACGACTTGGTGATCCGGGCGGCCGATGCTCTGGCCTCCGCTCCGGCCCTCCAGGCCGCGTATCGGCAGCGCTACCGCTGGGTGTCCATCGACGAGTACCAGGATGTCGATGAGCAGCAGGTCCGGCTCCTCAAACACCTCGTTCCTGCCGATGGCAACATCTGCGCGATTGGCGACCCGGACCAGGCCATCTATGGCTTCCGGGGCGCGGATGTGCGCTTTTTCTCGGAGTTTCAGCGCGACTTTCCAGCGGCTCAGGTCGTGCGGCTGAGCCGCAACTATCGCTCCGACCGCAATATCGTCAGGCTCTCGTCCCAGCTGATGGCCACCTCCTCGACCCAGGCGGTGCTCGAAGACGCGCCGAGTCTGATCACCATCCATGAGGCGCCGACCGAAAAAGCCGAGGCCGAATTCATCGTCCAGACCCTGGAGCGCAGCCTCGGCGGCCACAGTTTCTTCTCGATCGACAGCGGCCGCTCGGCCGACGCCGAGGGACAGGATTTGGCGTTCTCGGATTTTGCCGTGCTGTACCGCACCGAGAGCCAGGCCGCGGTTCTGGTCGAAGCCCTGCAACGCTCCGGTATGCCGTTTCAGAAACGCTCCCACGACCGGCTGCTGGACCATCCCGGCGTGGCCGGCCTGAGCGAGGCGATGCGCGCCCAGGCCGGCAGTCTCCAGGCCGGCAGTCTTGGCGACCGGCTCGAAGCAGCCTACGCTCAGCTCCAGCAGACAGCCTCGGCCCGGGCTCAGTCGGACGAGACGACACACGCCTACAGCCTCCTCAAGCCCATCGCCCAGGCCCGCGACCACGACCTGGACCACGACCTGGACCACGACCTGGACCACGACCTGGACGGCTTCCTGTCCGAACTGGCTCTGGGCAGCCAGATTGACAGCTGGGATCCGCGCGCCGACCGGATTTCGCTGCTGACCCTGCACGCCGCCAAGGGCCTCGAATTCCCGGTGGTGTTTATCGTCGGTTGCGAGGACGGCATTCTGCCCCTGCGGTGGGGAAAATCCGAGTCGGCCAAGCTCGACGACAAGACGGACGAAGAACGCCGGGTCTTCTATGTCGGCGTCACTCGGGCAAAAACGAAGCTGTATCTGAGTCGGGCCAGGAAACGCCGCTGGCGGGGGAAAATCCGGGAACTGCCCCCCTCGCCCTATCTGGCCGCCATCGAAGAGGGGCTGCTCGAACGCCAGCGTTCACGGATGACTCGCAAGCCCAGGAACACCAGCCAGCTGGAGCTGTTCTCCTAGGGGGCGCTCTGCACTGTGACTGCGGCCTGAGAAAAGGAAACAGCATGCCACACACTGCACCCTACGGTTCTTGGAAATCGCCCATCACCTCAGACCTCATCGTTTCGGCCGTCGTCGGCCTGGGTCAGATCGCGCTCGACGAGGACGAGGTCTACTGGGTGGAACAGCGGCCGACCGAGGGGGGCCGGAATGTCGTTGTCCAGCGCAGCCCGGACGGCCGCATACGGGACCGCACGCCCGCCCCGTTCAACGCCCGCACGCGGGTCCATGAGTACGGCGGCGGGGCGTGCGTTGTCCATCGGGGCAGCCTGTATTTCTCCAACTTTGCCGACCAGCGGGTGTATCGTCAGCGGGGAGATGCCGCCGCACCCGAACCCGTCACCCCGGACGAAAACCTGCGCTATGCCGACGGACAGGTCGACCCGCGCCGGAACCGTCTGGTGTGTGTCCGAGAAGATCACCGCCGGGCCGACCGTGAAGCCGTCAACGCCATCGTCGGGATCGCTCTCGACTCCGGCGACAGTCGGGTGCTGGTGTCCGGTAGTGATTTCTATTCCAGCCCGCGTCTGAGCCCCGACGGTAGCCGCCTGGCCTGGCTGAGCTGGAACCATCCCAATATGCCCTGGGACGGCACCGAACTGTGGCTGGCCGAGGTCCGGTCCGACGGGTCGCTGGACACGGCCCGACGCGTTGCCGGCGGCGGCGCCGAATCCATCTTCCAGCCGGCCTGGTCGCCGGACGGCGTGCTGTACTTCGTGTCCGACCGAACGGACTGGTGGAATGTGTATCGGGTGCAGGACGGCCAGGTCGAGCCGATGTGTGACACAGCGGCCGAGTTCGGCCTGCCCCAGTGGGCCTTCGGCATGTCCACATACGCCTTTGCCAGTGCCGAACGCCTGATTTGTACCTATACCGAAAACGGCACCTGGCATCTGGCCAGCCTCGATACCCGCACCAAACGGCTGGACGAACTCCCCACCCCGTACACCGCCATCTCCGGCATCCATGTCGCGGCGGACCGGGTCGTGTTCAGCGCCGGCTCACCGACCGAGGCGGCCTGTATCGCCGAGCTTGACCTGGCTTCGGGACAACTGAGCGTGCTGCGCCGCTCCAGCGATATCGCCATCGAGGCGGGCTATGTGTCCCGTCCCCAGGCGCTCGAATTTCCGACCGAACACGGCCGCACGGCCCACGCCCTGTTCTACCCGCCGTGCAACCGGGACTATACCGCGCCCGCCGACGAGCGGCCGCCGCTGGTGGTCAAAAGCCACGGCGGACCGACCGCAGCCGCCGGCTCGACGCTCAGTCTGGGGATCCAGTACTGGACCAGCCGCGGCATCGCTGTGCTGGACGTCAACTATGGCGGCAGCACGGGCTATGGCCGGACCTATCGCCAGCGGCTGAACGGCCAGTGGGGCATTGTCGATGTGGACGACTGTGTGAATGGCGCGCGTCATCTGGTTGAGCAGGGCCGGGTCGATGGCCGGCGCCTGGCCATCACCGGCGGCAGTGCCGGGGGCTATACGACCCTGAGCGCCCTCACCTTTCGGGATCTGTTTGGGGCCGGCGCCAGCCACTACGGGATCTGCGACCTGGAGGTCCTGGCCCGCGATACGCACAAATTCGAGTCGCGCTATCTGGACAGCCTGGTCGGCCCCTATCCCGAACAACAAGCGGTTTATCGGCAGCGCTCGCCGATCCATTTTACCGACCGCCTGTCGTGCCCGCTGATTCTGTTTCAGGGCTTGGAGGATAAGGTCGTGCCGCCCAACCAGGCCGAGTTGATGGCCGAGGCGCTGCGGAAAAAGGGCCTGCCCGTTGCCCATGTGCCGTTTGCCGGCGAGCAGCACGGTTTTCGAAGGGCGGAAAACATCAAGCGGGCACTGGACGGCGAGTTATATTTTTACTCGCGGATTTTCGGCTTTGGGCTGGCCGAGCCGGTCGAGCCGGTCACGATTGAGAATATGAGCTGAGCCGGGCCGTTCGGCTCACTCAGACACTCCGACCTCTTCGACACACCCGGGGCGGACCTCCCCCGCACCGGGAATACACAAGCCGCCTTTATCCCTCGGGCAGCCGGAAGAGCCGCACGGCATTGTCACGCATCAGCTTCCGCTGGGCGTCCGGTCGCAGGCCGAGTTCGTCTATCTCTTTGACCATCCGCTCCGGATCGATCACCGGCCAGTCGGTGCCAAACAGGACTTTGTCCCGCCCGTAGGTATTGAGATAGTGCACGAACGGCTGCGGCCAGTGGCGCGGGGCGTAGGCATCACAGCCGATATACACATTCTCGTGCTTCCAGGCCACCGAGATCATTTCTTCCGTCCACGGATAGCCGATATGAATGCCGATGAGGGTCAGCTCCGGAAAATCAATCGCAATCTGATCGAGCGTGATCGGCCGCCCGACGCTGGGCAGAATGCGGTCGTGCTGGTAGCGCAGACAGTGACCGACTTGCATCATGATCGGCACCTCAAGTTCACAGCACTTGGCGTAAATCGGATAATATCGAGCCTGGTCGGGCGCCCGCTCGAACCAGTGGGGGTACAGATGCACGCCGACAAAGCCGTACTCGCGAATGCCCTGCTCCAACTCACGCAGGCCGCGCATGCCCAGCGTCGGATCTGCCCCGGCTACACCCGAGAAGCGGTCCGGATATTTTTGGCAGATATCCGCCACCCGTTCATACGGGATGGCAAACGAGCCTGTGACCCGCATGTCACCGGCTCGGACCGCAATCAGGAACGAGCGCTCAATGCCAGCTCGGTCCATTTTTTCCAGATATTTTTCGATCGACACCCCGTGGCGAATGTCCTCGGAAAAGCGCAGCTGAGTCATGAACGTCTCGTCAATGCCGGTCTGCCCCAGCCGGACTTCCTGTTCGGTGAAAAGATTACAGACGATATCAATCGCTCCCTCAGCAGTCATCGGCCGCTCCTCCTTGTGTCTTGGCCCGTAGAGCATACACAAACGCGGGACGGGTTTGAAACCCGCCCCTACTCGACAAGCCCGACCTCGACGCAGTACAAAGAGGAGCCCGGCGACGGACGAAAAACGGACGCTGAAGACAGGACACAGTAAGGAGAGACGTATGGCGCGCTTAGACGGAAAAGTTGCGATTATCACCGGCGGTTCGGGCGGCATCGGGAAGGCGGCCGGCCGGCTGTTTGTCGAGGCCGGGGCCAAGGTTCTGCTGGTCGATCTGGCCGAAGAACCCCTCAAGCAGGCGGCCCACGACATCGGCAGCTCGGCGCTCAGCTATGCGGTTGCCGACGTGACCGACCCCGAGCAGGCGCAGGCCTACGTTCGGACCGCAGTCGAGCGCTACGGCGGGGTGGATATCCTGCTGGCCAACGCCGGGGTTGAGGGCGTGGTGCAGACGATTCCCGACTACCCGATCGACATGTTCGACAAGGTCATGGCCGTCAACGTACGCGGGGTGTGGCTGGGGCTCAAATACGTGATGCCCGAGATGGAAAAACGCGGCGGGGGCAGTATCGTCATCACCTCGAGCGTGGCCGGGGTCAGGGGCACGGCGAATGTCTCGGCCTATATCACCAGCAAACACGCCGTGGTCGGCCTGATGCGCAGCGCGGCGCTGGAGGGCGCCAAGAAGGGCATTCGGGTCAATACCGTGAATCCGGGCCCGATCGAAACCCGCATGATGCGCTCCCTCGAAGAGGGCTTCTCGCCCGACGCGCCGGCCCAGGCCAAGGAGGGCTTTGCCACCCTGCTGCCGCTCCACCGCTACGGCGAGCCCCAGGAAGTCTCACAGATGGCGCTCTTCCTGGCCAGCGATGACAGCAGCTACTGCACCGGCGGGGTGTACATGGTTGACGGCGGCATGTCAGCCTGAGTGACGCAGTAGGAAAGCAGCATGGGTTTCGGCTAAGCCTCGCCTGGCTATCCTCACCGCCTCCGCTACAATTGCGGGCGGGAAGAGACGATCAAGAAGCGCCCGGCTCATCGCCTGATTGATCCCCTTATGACAGAAATTGACAACAAGAAAGGCAATATTGTCGGCACGCCCGCGTATGCCAATTAGTGGGCCTTTCTTGAGAACAAACCTTCACTGGGCGCGTATGAGTACTTGAGGTACACGGATGCACGGCTAAAAGGAATTGGCGACACACGTAGCTAAGGACCTCACACATGCGACAGGGGAAAACGCGCGGCAATGGAGAGGGTGGTCGAAGAATGACTCCCATGCCGCCGCCAGAAGGCGCAGGAGCAGTCCTGGATGAATCTCGTTCGGACAGAGTTCCAGAGGATGCCGAACTGCACGGTGCTCTCCGCGATCTTCAGGAAGCAGCCGAGGAGGCACGCGAAGAGGGGTTTCCTCTCCCGTCTCGGCTGGCGTTGGAAAACGCAGACCGCCTGTTGAGAGAGATGTACAGGATTTCGCCCCGTCGTTTGGAGGTGTATCCCACGCCGGACGGCGAGATTGCCATAGACGCGCCGGGTGGCCATGGGCGGTCAGTGCTGTTGTTGTGCAACTCGGAAGGGGGCGCGCTGTGCCTGGTCAATATGAACGGCGAGCATCGCCGCACCCGGTATTCCAACGCCCAGACACTTCCCGACGGTTTCGTGCGTGAAGCCCTGGCCGAGCTGGCACAGCAGGGCGACCAGACCCCGTGAATGTTCCTCGGGACATCGCGCCGCAGGAAGAACTCGGGCGCGGCGTATTCTCAGAGCAAGCGCTCAAGAAACGGAGACTCGTAGAAGAGCTTAGTCCTCAATGAACGAGCGCAGGGCCGTGCGCCAGCCCGAGGACGCAAAACGCGCCTCCAGGTGAAACTCCTCCACCTCGTCCATGCTCGGCATACGCGCCAGCCGCCAGCCGCCGTCCTGGCTGTCGCCCGGAGCGCGCGACTGGGTCAGCCGTTCGAGCAGCGGAACGGGCAGGTCCATACCCTTGGCGATTTTCTGAATAAACTCGTCCCTGGTCATGTGTCGCCCCCCGCCTAGTGGAGTGATGCGGCCCGCTCGCCGACCAGGATCAGCACACCGGTGTACTGGAGCAGGGATTCGACCCGCTGAATGGGCGCGATCTCACACCCCGAGAAAAATCCGACAATCGGCACGTCACCGATGTACTGGGCGATATACGAGGTGTCGAGATCGGCAAAACCGTACAAGCCCTTGCCCCGGCCTACGCAGTTGACGTACAGGCCGAAGGCCGGCTTGGTGTCGGCCCAGGTCTGGGCCTGATGTTCCAGCACCCGCTTGAGGTCGGCCCGCGAGCCGTCGCCGCTGCGCAGGGTAAAGACCATTTTCTGTCCCTGGTGGACCTCGTCGGCAATCGCCACAATCCCCTGGTCGGCATCAAAACCGATCAGGTTGCGCACCACGTACTCGCTGGCCGCAATGTGCTGGCGCTCGGCGTCAACCGGCATCCCGGCGAACACCACCCCGGCCGCCCGGCGCAAATCCTCGCGCAGGGGCGGCGGCAGCAGCTCGACAAAGACCTCGAAGGCCGGCCGGTCGTCCAGCTCGAGGATGAGGTTGCGGTGGGCCTTGGTGACGGTATGGACCGGACCAATCGGCTGGCACGACTGAGAGATGCCGACCGAGTAGGCAAAATTGCCGCTCAGCAGGGCGCCGCTCACGGCATTGTTGCCGACCGTATCGCCGCACAGCTGGAAGGTTTCACCAACGCTGCCGTCCTCGGACGCCCCACCGCCGACGGCCTCAATCGGCCCCCCACCGGCGCTCAAGCCCTGGCTCAGGCCCTGAAAAAATGCCCCGGAATTAAAATTATACGTGTCCGGAAACACCATCAGCAGGTTTTCCGACCCGCGGTGAGGTTGGACACGGGTCGCAATCTCCTGGCCGGTTTCCTGGCTCCGGCCGCGCAGCTGGGGAATAAAAAATCGCTCGGCGGCAAACGCGTCGGCCCGCACGGTGAGAACCGCAACCCCGGCCGTCCGCTCCACCTCCTGGCCGGACACCAGCACGCCGCCGGCGCTACAGCCCACCACGTTGGCGGTCTGGGCCGTGGTCTGGACCGTGCGCAGCAGCTGGCTGTAGGCGGCCCCATGATCGGCCGTGGCAAAGACCAGCGCCAGGTCGGCGCGATCAATCACGGCTTGGCTGAGGGCGGTCTGGGTTGCCTCACGCGCAGCCTCGGCCGTGTTCTTCTGGGTCGACAGACCCACTCCAGCTTGAATCATGGCCCGCTCCTCCTGCCACTTCCGACCGACTTCAGTCAGCCGTGTCGGTTTCCGGCTTCTTCAGGCCCAGACGCTCGTAGTATTTGGCCGGGACCTTGCTCGCATCCTTGTAGATGATGAACGAGCAGTGCTCCTTGCCCAGGACTGCGGCCGGTTCGACCACCACAAACGGCTTGCCGTTCTTCTCAATGTCCACCAGTTCCATCGGGGGCTCGTGGGCGCAATAGACCGGGAAGTTGGCCCGGTTATAGGTCATCCGCTGGGGTTTCTCAACCGTCAGAAAGCCGTCCGGCCCCTCGTATTTGCCTTCCAGGACCAGCCGCCCGCCGCTGCCGCACGGCTGCATCTGGATCACGACCTTGTCGTCATCCTCTTGGATCTCCATCGGCTGCAGGTGGCCGCGCAGGCCGGCCACGAACATCTTGATCCGCTGGGGCAGTTTGTCCGCCCCCTGAGGCATTTTTTCCAGGTTGGGCAACCACCAGGCTTTGACCCCGGCGGTCATGATCTCGTCCAGCGTCTCGTCCCCGAAGCGGCGGCCGATCTCGCTCAGCATGGCCGTCGTCCAGTTGCGGTACAGGTCGTGCATGCTCAGAAATTCGTTATACATCCGCTGACCGATCCGTTTGGCCGTCTCAGTGTCCCCGGCCTCAATCGCCTCGGTCAAACGATCAACCGAGCGTTTGCCCATCTCGCGTAGCTCGTCCTCAGAAAAAAATCGCTCTGCCATCGTCGCTTCTCCTATCCATTGAGCGGCCGTTGTCGTTCGCTTTGCCGGGTATACCCCAACTGCCCCTCACATTGCAAAGCCCGGGCCGCCTCGCTAGGCTGCTGCCAGCCGTTCCCGTGAGGAGTCGCCGCCCAGGTGAAACAGGAGAAACACTGGCAATCATCCCGCACCGCCCAGCTCAAGCTGTCGCCCATCAAGGAGGTGGAACTGGCCGCCGGTCGTATTCCCGGCGTGGTGTCGCTGGCCCAGGGGATTCCCAGCTTCGACACGCCGGAGCCGATCAAGACCTTTGTCCAACAGAAAATCGCCGAGGGCGCCTGCGCCAAATACTCGCTGACGCCGGGCCTGCCCCAGCTGCGCGAGCTGATCGCCGAATCCCTGCTGCACGAGGGCATGCACTACGATCCGGACAGCGAGATCATTGTCTCGTGCGGCTCGATAGAGGCCATTGCGGCCAGCCTGCTGGCCCTGACCCAACCCGGTGATGAGGTCATCCTGGCCTCGCCGAGCTATGCCTCCTACCAGGAGGTGGTTCGCCTGGCCGGCTGTGTGCCGCGCTTTGCGGCGCTGGACGAGGAGCACAACTTTGCCTTTGATCCGGCTGCCTTCGAGGCCTGCGTGTCGGCCCGCAGCCGTCTGATTCTGTACTGTAACCCCAATAATCCGACCGGCACCGTCTTTTCCGAGGCGCAGACCCGGACGTTGATCGACTTGGCCGAGCATCACAATCTGTTTCTGCTGATCGATGAGGCCTACAAAGACTTCGTCTACAGCCCGGAGCCGTATTTCAGCCCGGCCCAGGTGTCTGCGGTGCGCCACCGGGTGGTGCGCGTATTTACCTTCTCCAAGGCCTACGGCATGACCGGCTGGCGGGTTGGTTACCTGCATACCGCAGCGCCCTACGCCCGGGAAATCCTGAAGGTCCACGACGCCCTGGTCACCTGTGCCCCGGTCGTCTCGCAGTACGCCGCCATGGCCGCCCTGGAATACGGCGCCGAGCACATCGCCGCGTTTCGCCACGCGTTCAAAGCGCGGCGCGACCTGACCCTGGAACACCTCGACCGGCTGTCGCACGTCTTCGACTATCAAAAACCCGAGGGGTCGTATTTTGTCTTTCCCCGGGTCAAGGACACGGTCCGCTGGGCGCACGACTCCCGACGGCTCGCCCGTGAGGTGCTCGAACAGGCAAAAGTCGCCCTGGTCCCCGGCCTGGCCTTCGGTCCCAGCGGAGAGGCCCACGTGCGGATCAACTGCGGCCGGGAGCCGGCCGATATTGAGCGGGCGTTTGAGCGCCTGACGCGCTATTTCCAGCCCAGCCTGGCGCCCCATGCGATCCGCTCGCCCCGGGCGTCCGAGTCAGACCGGACGGCTCCGCCCGGGCCACACTCTCCGACGCCCCTGCCCGCCTCGGCGCCCCGGCGCCGCCTGCGCAGCCTGGCGATTCCATACTTACGCCTGCTGGCCCGGATTTTTCTGCGTCGTAAAAAACCGCTGGTGATCGCCATTACCGGCAGCCGTGGCAAAACCGTCACCAAACGCCTGCTGGCCGAACTGCTGGCCGTGCGCTACCGGGTCCGGACCAACCCGCGCTCGTATAATACCGAGATCGGCCTGCCGCTGGCCGTACTCAATGTCGAGATCGCGCCCAAATCGGTCTGGTCGGTGCTACACACGCTGGGTCGGGCGAGCTGGAGCGCGCTGTTTTCAGCCGCGCCGGTGGAAATCCTGGTGGTGGAGTTCGGCGTGCGCCAGCGTGGCGATATGCGCCGCCTGGTCCAGACCGTGCGGCCCGATATTGCGATTGTGAATACCCTGACGCCCAGCTACAGCACCGATGTCGAACTGCTCGGCACCTTGCAGGAGGAAATCCGGACCTTGTGCGACACGGTCGGCCCACGGTGTCGGTTTATCATCGACGGCGACGACCCGCTGCTGGCAGACATTGCCGCGTCTGTCTCCGCTGCGGCGGCCGAGTCTGGGGACCCGCTCTTGGTGCGGCGGGCAGACTGGTCTCCGAACGGTGACGGGCTGGTCCTGCGCAGCCCGACTCGTCGCTATCCGGTGAGTCGGGAGCTGATCGGCGAGAGCGAACGCAGCTCGGTTCAGGCTGCGGTGCTGCTGGCCGAGCGCTGGACCGCACTGAGCCAGGCCGATATCAGCGGGTTTCTGGCTGCCGAGGGGGGACGGGCTGAGCCTCGGTGAGGGTGTTGCACGTGCTCGGGTCGAGCCCGCATCCGGCGGGTTCCTGTGTCCGCCCTCTTGCAAAAAAAGCACCGCTCATACTATGCTGGTCCACAGCTTATGGATGACCCTCCATATCAAAGTAGTCGCCCGAGGCTGACTGCACTGGTGTCATCCTCCCCTCGGGAGAGATGAAAGCAGGCCATGGACAGTCCGGCTCTCGGCATTCTCATTACGCTGCTGTTGGTGCTGGCCAACGCCTTCTTTGTGGCGGCCGAATTCGCCCTGGTCAAAGTTCGCTCTTCACAGATTGAGCTACTGGTCCAGACCGGTAGCAGAACGGCCCGCATGGCCCAACACCTGATCGCCCACCTGGACGCCTACCTGTCGGCCACCCAGCTGGGCATCACCCTGGCCTCGCTCGGTCTGGGCTGGATCGGCGAACCGGTCGTCGCCCGCCTGTTGCTCGGCGCCATGGCCGCGGTCGGCCTGCACCCCGATCCCGAACTGGCCCATACTCTGGCTCTGCCGGTCGCCTTTCTGCTGCTGACGTTTCTGCATATCGTGTTTGGTGAGCTGGCTCCCAAATCGCTGGCCATCCAGCGTCCGCGACCGACCGCCCTGGTCGTGGCCTTTCCCCTGTGGCTGTTCTCGGTGTTGTTGTTTCCGGTCATCACCGCCCTCAACTGGGTGGCCAACAAGGTCTTGTGGCTGCTCGGCATCGAACCGGCCAGCGAGTCGTCGCACTACCACTCGGGCCAGGAACTCCGCCTGCTGCTCGAGCAGAGCCGCGAGGACGGAACGATTGAAGAAGCCGAGCACGAGCTGATCGAAAACGTCTTTGAGTTCAGCGAGACGGTTGTCAAGGAGATCATGGTCGCCCGGACGCACATTGTCGCTCTCGACATCCACGCCTCTTCAAGCCGGCTTCTCAAAACCATGGTCGAAGAGGGCTATACGCGGATGCCGCTGTACGACGGCGACCTGGACAATATCCGCGGCATCGTGCACGCTAAGGATTTGTTTCCACTGCTGGAGCATAAGGACCTGATCATCCTCCAGGACATTCTGCGGCCGGCCTTTTTTGTACCCGAAACCAAACCCATCTCGCAGCTGCTGCGCGAATTTCAGCGCCGTAAGGAGCAGCTGGCGATTGTAGTCGACGAGTTCGGCAGCACGGCCGGGCTGGTGACGATGGAGGACATTCTGGAAGAGCTGGTGGGTGAAATCCAGGACGAGTATGACAACGAAACGGCCGGGGTGGAAAAGCTGGCCGAGGGCGGTTATGTCGTGCAGGGGTCGCTGACCATCTCGGATATCAATGATCGGCTGGACGATTTTCAGCTGCCCGAGGGCAGCGACTACACCACCCTCAACGGCCTGGTCAACAAATGGTTCGACCGGATTCCGGAAGTCTCCGAGGCGTGCGAACGCGACGGGCTGCGCATCACCGTGCTCAAGACCGAGAACCACCATGTCGAACAGGTCCGGATTGAGCATAGCGAACCCACCGGACCGCTCTCGCCGCAGCTGACCCAGTCCAACGGCCGGCCACCCCAGCCGTGACAGGATTCCCAGCCATGGCCAGCCTGACGCTGTACACCCGTCCCGATTGCTCCCTGTGTGACGCCATGCGCGCGACCCTGCTCGCAATCCAGGCCGAGACGCCGTTTCGGCTGGAGATCATCGACATCTCCGCCGACCCGGAGCTGAGCGCCCGCTTCGGCCTCGAGATCCCGCTACTGTATATCAACGGCCAGCGCGCGTTCATGTATGAGCTGAGCGCCACCGAACTCAGGCGGCGTCTGGACCAGGAACACACCCCATGACCACTCCCTCCCCCCAGGCCTGCGTCGTCCTGGTCACCACCGGTTCGGAGGCCGAGGCCGAAACAATCGCCACTGCCCTGCTCGAAGAACGGTTGGCGGCGTGCGCCAATATTCTCAGCCCGGTCCGCTCCGTGTACCGCTGGCAGGGCAAGATTGCGGACGACCGCGAGTGGCTGCTGGTGATCAAAACCCGGGCGGAACGCTTTGCCGCAGTCGAGGCCAGGGTACGCGCCCTGCACTCCTACGAGGTTCCGGAGGTCATCGGCCTGCCGTTGCTGGCCGGATCGGCCGACTATCTCGACTGGATTGTGACCGAAACGGCCGACGGCTGAGGACGGGACGCGGTTTGGCGCGCTTGTCCTGACTTCACGTCGGGTGTACCATTCCAAGCCATGGCAGGCTTCAATTCCCCCTTCCGCCACCTCAGCAAGCAGGCCCGCAAACGTCACAAGCAGGTCCAGTCCGCCCCCAAGCCGAAATCTCCGGCCCTGCGGATCGCGCAGGCGCCCAGCGACGCCGAACTGTTCGCGCAGGAGATGAAAGATGTCGTCCCACTCAAAAAGGACGCCGGCGCACGGGTCGGCCGGCCGTCCCCGGCCGTGTTACGCCGCAGCCTGATCGATGAGGAGAACGAGGCCCTGGCCGAGCTGTACGATCTGGTTGCCGGCCGGTCCGAGTTTGATGTCACCGATACCGATGAATACGTGGAGGGCTGCGTCATAGGGCTGGATACCCGGCTGGTCCATAAGCTGCGCCAGGGCGCCTTTTCCCGCCAAGCCTCGCTGGACCTGCACGGCATGACAACCGAGGAAGCCCAGGCCGAGGTCGAAGGCTTTGTGCTCGGAGCGCTGCGCTCCGGTCTGCGCTGCGTTCTGGTCATCCACGGCCGGGGACGCAACTCGCCCGGCCAGATGCCGGTGCTGAAAGATCGGCTGAAATACTGGCTGACCCGCGGCAAGCTGGCCAAGGTCGTGCTGGCCTTTGCCACCGCCCGGGCCTACGACGGGGGACCGGGCGCCCTGTACATCCTGCTGCGCCACGAGCACGCGCCCAAGCAGCCGCTGATCGTCCTGGAGGGAGCCAAGCGCTAAGTCGAACCGATAGGGAGGGCTTATGGCCGTCGCAGCACCGCCTTCAGCTCCGCGTCTCGCCTACACCGGCGAGAAGGGCAACATCTTCATTGCTACCCCTCAGTCGGGCCAGCCACAGCAGCTGACCTGGAGTTGGGACGAGCCGGCCTCGGACAAGGACGGCGCCCAACTGAGCCATGTGTGGCCCAGCTGGGCGCCGGACGGCAGCCGGCTGGCCTGCTTTGGTCTGCGGGGGACGGGCGGTCCGGAGGTACGCACCAGTCTGTACGCGCTTGCGACCGACGGTGTTGAATCCTGGGAGCTGGCCAGTATCAGCGGCGGCATGCCGATCTACGGCAACTGGTCGCCCCGCGCCGATGCGTTCGCCGCCCTCATTCAGCGGGAGAAATCCGCGCTGTCGCTGGAAGTCGCCGTCCTGGGCCAGCCGGGTGACATGACGGCCGTGCTGCACGGCGCGCCGCTGTTCTGGTCCTGGTCGCCGAGCGGGAAGCGGCTGGCCGCCCATGTGGGCCGCCGCACCGGCTCTGACCAGGCGGCTCGAGTGGTCTTGCTGGACGTCGCCTCGCGACAGGTTATCCGTGAGATCTCAGACCGACCGGGCGATTTTCGCGTGCCGGCCTGGTCGCCGACCGAAGAGCTGCTGGTGTATGTCGAGCGGCAAGACAACGGCGACAATATGCTCCGTCTGTTCGACGTACCGAGCGGCCAGACGGCGCCGGTTGCCGTGCTGCCCGGCTCGGTCGCCGCGGTATGGTCGGCCGACGGACAAGCCCTGGCCTTTGGCAGCACCGCCAGACCGGGCTCGCTGCTGTTTTCCGGGCTGCGGATTCTCGATCTGGGCAGCGGCCGGATTACGTCGCTGCTGGACGAGACGGAGCGCGCGATTACGGGGTTCTTCTGGTCGCCGCGCGGCGACGCCCTGCTGTATCTGAGCGTTGACGTCCGCCACAGCCATATGCGCTGGCACCGGTTGTCGCGTGCCAACGACACCAGCCGTGAACTGGTCCGCTTTCTGCCCAGCCGCGAGCAGACCTTTATCTTTTCGTTTTTTGACCAGTACGCCGGCTCACATCCACCCGTCGCTCCAGACGGCAGCGCACTGGCCTTTGCCGGGCATCGCATCGGGCCGGTCGCGCTCGACACCGGCTCCCCGGCCCGGGTGTACAGCGTGTCCCTGGACGAAATGGACGCTCCGCCCGCCATCCAAGCCGTCGGCACCGGCAATTTTGTGTGCTGGGAGCCACCCTACCCCACCCTTTCGGCCCGCGGCAAAAAGTGAGACCGCAGGGCTCGGCCGGATCAGAGGTCGTCCGGTTTGAGGCCAGTCCGTTTAGCAATACGAGCCAGCATCCGCGGACCGATCTCTTCTCTATCATGAAAGGCAAAGACAAAATCCGGCCAGCCGGGACGTGTGAGAACTCGGTGTGAGCCACGAATGCGACGCTTTATGGTCCAGCCCAGCCTTTGCAACGCGACCAACACTTGCCGCGCTTTAGTGGCTGGCCACCGGCTCATGTGATGACCGAGAAGACGGCGGCCATCTGCGGCACTGACTCACCGTGCTCCAGCCGGTCAGCGACGACTCGGAGCGCTAAGGCTTGGACACGCGCTATGGCCTCTTCACGGGTCTGGCCGTAGGCGAGAGCCCCAGGGAGTTCTGCTACCTCGCCAAGCCAGCGTCCATCCTCTTCTTGCTCAACTTCGACCGTGAAGTTCATGGTCGTATCTTCCTTCTTTCAGTCAGACCGCTGTCGCCGTGGAGCATAGCGCACCACTGAGCAACTGCAACCAGCAGCGCTGCCGCCTTTGAGAAAAGAGCGAGTGAAGGGGATCTGCCAGGCGTGAGTCCCGGGTACTGTCCTAATTTGAGGTTTTTCCCTCAACAGCAACAGTGGCTTACAGTTCAAAATAGGACAGCACCGAGTCCCGGGCCTTCCCTTGCCCGTCCCGGCCAAGCGCGCTAGGCTGTCCGACACACCAGACCGAAGCCTAAAGGAGGGGACTGCCATGGCAGCACATCGGATTATTTCTGCGGATTCGCATTTTGTCGAACCACCGACAATGTGGGCCGAACGGATTGACGCCAAGTTTCGTGACCGGGCACCACACACCCAGCAGGGGTATAAGGGCAGACCCGGCGAGTGGTTCAGGTGCGAAAATATCCAGCCGGTTCAGGTCGGCGGCTTTTTCGGTTCGGGCAAAAGCTCCGAGGAGCTGCCCGAACACCTCAAGAAAGGCTTTGAGGTCGCCCCCAAGAGCGTCTGGGACCCGGCCGAACGCCTCAAGGAACAGGACCGCGACGGCGTCAGCGCCGAGGGGCTGTACACCTCGATGGGCATGCTGCTGTTCGGCCTCGACGATGCCGAGCTGCGCGCCGCCAGTTTCACCGCCTTCAACGACTGGGCGGCCGAGTATTGCAGCTATGATTCCAAGCGCCTGATCGGCCTCGGCGCGATCACCCTGGAAGACATTCCGGCCGGCGTCAAAGAGCTGGAACGGATCGCCAACAAGGGCCTGCGGGGTACGCTGATCTGGGGCTCGCCGCCCGAAGACGCACCGTATAGCGATCCGGTCTACGATCCGTTCTGGGCCGCCGCCCAAGACCTGAACATGCCGCTGTCGCTGCATATCCTGACCGGCCGGGGCGGTAACCGGTTCAGCCGCCGCCGGGTCTTGTACGGCTATATGCGCCTGCCCCAGGAAATCCAGCTGACCCTGGCCGATATGGTCACCGGCGGGGTGTTTGAGCGCTTCCCCAAGCTGAGAATCGTGTCGGCCGAAAACGACGTGTCGTGGCTGCCCCACTTCATGTATCGGCTCGACCACGCCTATGATCGGCTGCGCCATATCGAGGGCCTGACCCTGTCGATGCTGCCCAGCGAGTACATCAAGCGCAACATCTGGGCGACCTTCCAGTTTGAGACCAGCAATGTCGAGTTCACCCGCCAGGCGGTCGGCACCGAACAGATCATGTGGTCCTCAGACTACCCCCATACCGACTCGCCGTGGCCGCGCTCGCGCGAGTTTATCGCCGGGGCGTTCGAGGACATGCGCGAAGACGACATAGCCAAGATCGTCGGCGGCAACGCCGCCGAGCTGTACGGGATCGAGTAGGACGCGTTTCGTCCTTCAGGAGGAGAGCCCGGGACGGCCCTCCTCCTGAAAGGGGCGGTATGAGTACGATCAAAATCCTGCCGTCTATCCTGGCTGCGGATTTTCGCTGCCTGGGCCAGCAGATCGCCGAGGTGGAGCGGGCCGGAGCGGACGGAATTCATATTGATGTGATGGACGGCCGCTTCGTGCCCAATATCAGCCTCGGTCCGTTCATCGTCGAGGCGGTTCGGCACACCACCAGCCTCACCCTCGACGTGCATCTGATGATCGTCGAGCCCGAGCGCTATGTGGACGACTTCGCCCGCGCCGGGGCCGACATCATCTCGGTCCACCAGGAAGCCTGTCTCCATGTGCACCGCACCGTCCAACACATCAAGCAGCTGGGCAAGCAGGCCGGGGTGGTGCTGAACCCCGGCACGCCGCTGTCGAGCCTGGAAGACCTGCTGGATGAGGTCGATCTGATTCTGCTGATGAGCGTCAATCCCGGCTTTGGCGGCCAGCGTTTTATCGCCGCCAGCACCGATAAGGTCCGCCGGCTACGCGAGCTACTCGACACCCGGGACTCGACCGTCCTGCTGGAGATTGACGGCGGGATTGATCCCCGCACCGCGCCTCAGGCGGTCGCCGCCGGAGCCCGAATGCTGGTCGCCGGCTCAGCCGTGTTTGGCGCCCCCGGTGGCCCGGCTCAGGGCGTGAAGCGCCTGCGGGACAGCCTCGCCTAGGGGCGACGCGGGCGGTCTGCCTACTTCTTCATTTTCTGCTGCAGCAGATCTCCCAGCGTGGTGCCAAAACCACGGCTGGCCTGTCCGGAATCGCTCATATACGCCTGGGCCTCGAGTCGTTCCTCCTGGGCTTGGGCTTTGGAACGCGACAGCCTGATCCGTCGGCCCTTGTCCTCAACCGCCAAGACCAGGACTTTCACCTCGGTGTCCGGCCCAAAGTCCTTGGTGTGGTCGGTGCCGCGCGGCGTCCCCATCTCGGCGTTAGGAACCAAGCCGATTTGTCCGGGCCCGAGCCGGACAAACACCCCGAACGGTTCGACCCGGTCGACCCGGCCGTTCAGCACGCTGCCGACGGTGATGACGGTTTCTTCGATCTGTTGGCCGAGACTCACTCCTTCGGGGGCCAGGGCCAGGGCAATCCGGCGCTTGTCAGGGTCGATGCTGAGGATCATGACCGTGATCTGGGACTGCTCGGCGGCCGCGTCCTTGAGCGTACCGTGCTGGCTGCGCGGGATTTCGCTGACGTGCAGGAGGCCGTTGACCCCGGGCAAGACCTCGACAAAGGCGCCAAAATCGGCCATCCGCACGACCTGGCCGGTGACGATCTGGCGCGCCTTGAGCTGCTCGGCGACCTGTTCCCAGGGGTCGCCCTCAAGCGCCTTCATGCTCAGGGAAATCTTGCCCGTCTGTTCGTTGACCTTGAGGACTTTGACGCTCACCGCCTGACCGCCGCTCAGGAATTCGGCCGGCTTGACGGTGCGGGAGTGGGACAGCTCCGAAACGTGGACCAAGCCCTGGACACCGCCGCCGAGATCGACAAAGGCACCGAAGTCGGTCAGCGAGGTCACCGTGCCCGGCAAGACCGCGTCGGGCACGATTTTTTCCCGGACCGCCTCGGCTTCCTTGGCCGCCGCCGCTTCGAGCAGGCGCCGCCGTGAGATGACGATATTGCGGCCGTTTTCGGTATAGCGCGTCACCAGGAATTCCAGGGTCTGGTTCAGAAAAACGTCTGAGGACTCGACCCGCCGGATATCCATCTGAGAAAACGGGCAGAAGGCCCGCAGCCCGCCGACCATGACCTCATAGCCGCCCTTGATGACCGCGTGGACCGTTCCCTCGACCGGCAGCCCGTGCGCAAAGGCCGCCTCCAATTGCTGGCGGGCCTGCATGCCCTTGAGCAGCTTGCGGGACAGACGAATCTCGCCCTCGGTCGATAACACCGTCGCCTCGATCTCGTCCCCGACCTCGACCTGCAGGCTGCCGTCCTCGTCCTCCAACTCGGCCCGGGCGATGATGCCCTCGCCCTTATCGCGGACATCGACGAAGATGCTGTCCTCGCCGATCTGGATCACACTGCCCTTGACGATCTGACCCGTTTGGAGCGTGGGCTGCGTCGCTTCCTGGGCCAGCAGCGCCGCAAAATCCTCTGCCGTGTCGGTGGTGGGTGTCTGCGCGTCACTCATACTTCAGGTCCTTTCTGGCGTGCAAACCAGCGCGTGTAACAGTCCCGGATGGCCTCGCGTTGGACGTGATAGTCGGCCAGCAGCCGGGACGCCGCGTCGTCGCCGCCATAGCCCATCCGTCTGGCCAACCGGGGCAGTTGCGCGCCCTCGCTCTCCAGCGCTTCAACCGGCTGGTCACAGTCGATGCGGAGACGGTTTTCCAAGGTCCGCAGAAAACGGTAGCCCTGACTTAAGAGCTGACAATCGTCGGCCGGCAGAACTCCGCAGGTCTGGAGAGCCTCAAGAGCCTGGAGTGTGGCGCGCTGTCTCAGCGCCGGAAGACGCCGACCATACCGCAGCTGCAACATTTGTACAAGGAACTCGATATCGACAATGCCGCCCCGACCGGTCTTGATATTGAAGCGGTCGCTGGCCTCGCCGGCCAGCTCATTTTCCATGCGTCCGCGCAGCCGGTCGATTTCGGCCACATCATCCACGGTGATGGCGTCGGCATACACGATTGACTCCAGCAAGGCCTGTATCGGATCGGCCAGAGACACATTCCCGACCACCACCCGGGCCTTGATCAGGGCCTGGCGCTCCCACACCTGAGAGCTGGCCTGATGGTAGCGTTCAAAAGCCGACAGGGACGAGACCAGCGAGCCGGACCGGCCCGAGGGCCGCAGCCGCGTGTCGATTTTATACACATAGCCCTCGCGGGTCTGGACTTGCAGGGTCGAGATAATGCGCTGGGCCAGCTTGGTGAAGAGTTCGTGCGGCCCGACCTTGGGGTGGGCAGCGCCCCGGTCGAGCTGTGCGGCCGGCTGGTACAGAAAAATCAGATCAAGGTCCGAGTTGTAGTTGAGTTCCCGGGCGCCCAGCTTGCCCATGCCGACAATGGCGAAGCGGCCCGGCAGGGCGCTGAGCCCGAGCTGCTCAAACAGGGCCGCCCGCGCCGTCTCATAGGCGCCGCCCAGACAGGTCTGGGCCAGGTCGGACAGCTGTATGCTGACCTGGGTGCAGTCCAGCAGCCCGTTGCTGTCGTTGATCCCAATCCGCAAAAACTCTTCGGTCCGGTAGCGGCGCAGGATATCGAGCCGATCCTCCAGGTCGTTCACCTCGGCCAAACGGGCCGACAGCTCGGCCTGCATCATGGCCTGGGATTTATGGATGTGGACCAGATCGGCCCGCACCAGACTGTCGAGCAGCTCGGGGTGGCGCAAAAAGGTCCGCGACAGATAGGCGCTCGTGCCAAACAGCCCGACCAGGGTGCGCAGGGTGGACGGATTCTCGCGCAGCAAGGCCAGAAAGCTGGAGCGCGCCCCAATCGAGGCGACCAGGTTGGCTATGCCGGACAGCGCAAAGTCCGGATCCGGGGTCTGGGTCACCTCGCGGAACAGACTCGGGGCGAGTTCGTACAGAATCTTGCGCCGCCGGGGTGAGGCCGGCGAGTGCGGCGGTCCGGCGTGGAGCAGCACCGCGTGCTGATAGCTGTGCTCGATATCGCGAAAGCCGAACTGCCGCAGCAACTCGGCGGCCCGTTCCCGGTCGTCCAGCGCCTCAAAAAAAGTCTGGACGGCCTCGGCGTGGGGGTCGTCGGCCTGCTGCTGTTCCTGGGGCGCATAGAAGAGCGAGCAGAAAACCTGATGGACCGCCTCGGTATGGGAGTGGAACAGCGACCGGAACAGCGCCACCTCGTCGTCCGGGAGAGGAGAGTTTTGCCCTTTGAGTTTTGCCCTTTGAGTTTTGCCTTCTCTCCAGTCTTCTACCCGCAGCCGGCGGGCCAGCACCCGAATCTCCGCCTCGGTGTCCGGCAGGCTGTGGGTTTGACGGTCGTGAACGATCTGGATTTTGTGTTCGACCTGACGCAGAAAGCGGTAGGCATGGCGCAGGCGGTCACGATCCTTCGCCGACAGGTAATGGCCCTCGGCCAGGCGGTCGAGCGCCGGTAGGGTCTTCAGCTCCCGCACGTGGGGATCTTTGCCGGCGTGAATGAGCTGAAGCACCTGGCTGACAAACTCGACCTCCCGGATGCCGCCGCGCCCGAGCTTGACGTTGGAGCTGGCGGGTTCGGTTTTGTTCAGGCTGCGCTCAATCCGAGCTTTCATGTCCTTGAGGTCTTCAACCGTCGTAAAATCGAGATAGCGCCGAAACACAAACGGCTGAATCTCGGTAATGAAACGCTCCCCCAAGGCCAGGTCTCCGGCAATCGGCCGGGCCTTAAGCAGGGCCGCCCGCTCCCAGGTCTGGCCCCAGGCTTCGTAATAACCCAGGGTATTGGACAGGGAATTGACCACCGGGCCATTCGAGCCGTCCGGCCGCAGGCGCAGGTCAACCCGAAACACCCGTCCACCAGCCACCTGATCGCTCAGCGCTCGGGTCAATTTCTGGGCCAAATGGGTGAAGAACTCGCGCGGTGCCAGGCTGCCCTTGCTGCCCCCGGTGGTGTGCCCGGCATCGCTCTCGTACATATAGATCAGATCGATGTCAGAACTGAAATTCAAATCCTGACCACCGAGCTTCCCCATGCCAAAGACGACGAATCCGAGCGGCCGGCCGTCGGACGAGACAGCCTGACCGTAGAGCTCACACAGCCGCGCCCGGCTGTACTCGTAGGCGACCTCGACCGCAGCGTCAGCCAGACAGCTCAGCTCCCGGGTCGTCTCTTCCAGCCTGGCCAGGGACAGCAGGTCGCGGGTACCGATGCGCAGGTACGCGCGGTCACGGTAGACCCGCAGCGCGTGCCAAAACTCCTCCTCAGGCAGCTCGTGCGGCAGCCGGGCGCGGAGCGTGGACAGATGCTGGGCAAGGCTGCTACCCGACGCCTGACAATCGGCCAAAAAGGCCGCTTCCCACGCCTCAGCCTGACGCAGCAAGACCGTGGTGAGATGTTGGCTGGCGCCGAGCACAAAGAGCAGGTCGGCACACCGCCGGGCGTCTCCCAGCACCCTGCCCCGGCCGCTTCCATGGTCGAGCAGGCGGCTCAGATTCGTCGCCGCCAGGCCAGGGTCCGGCGCGGCCGCCACGCCGGCCGCAATGGCGTCCCACCAGGCGGACAGGCTTTCACGCAGGGGCAGGAGAATGTGGAGGGGCTCGGAGACGGACGGGGTGGCGGTGGACATGGTGACAGGACGGGCCGTGTCACAGGCCGAAAGCCCGTGACACGCGATCCCTATTTGCTCAGCGTCTCACACGCCCCCATCAGCCATTTGACACTGGACAGCTCATCGTCGACCAGCGAGCCGAGCAACTCTTTGCTGTGCTGATCGTCCTGGATCTGGCCGATGGCGTCGGTCAGCGGTTTGAGGATCTCGACCGGATCCTTGAGCTGAGCGGCAATGGACTGGAGCTTCTCGATGTCGTTGCTGTCGGTCGAGGCAAAGAACGGCAGCTCTTTCTCGCGCCGTTCGGCCGGCACGCTGCACTGCGGGGAGCCGCCCAGCTCGCGCAGCCGCTCTTCCAGAATCTGAGCGTGGTAAGCCTCGCGCTGCTGCACCACCCGCAGACCGCCCTTGACACACTCCTGATCGCTGACTTCAACCCAGCGGTTCAGGTATTCAGCCGCAAAATCCTCGGCGCACCGAAACTCGTCCAGGATACCCAGGACCAGCTCTTTCTCGGTCTCATAGGATTTCCCGTTGTAGCTGTAGCCCTGGCTGGCCGGGTCGCTCCGCAGCTCTTGCATCTGTTCCTCAAACAGCTCGTCCGAGATCAAGCCCTTGCGGTAGGCCTTGAGCAGTTGTCGGGCCTCAAAATCTGTCGTCGCCATAGTGTGGCTCCTTTCGTGTGATTCCTGCAAACGTATCCACGTGCATAGGAAATCGCCTGGGTCTTGTCAAGCAATCGCCTGTGTCTAGAACTTAGGCACAAGTCGGCACGGCTGCCTGTCTGCTGAGCAGCTTTTTTGCCCGGCTGGCCGAAAACCGGCTTTTCCCCGGGATTTTTACGCTTTTTACCACGGCGGCGGCTGGTACGGTCTTTGCTCATACAGAGTAGACTTCGGGCACAGGGCAGGTGCGTCTGAAGTCACACCAGACCAAGGAGGTAGGAATGATGAAAAAATTTGTGGCGGCCAGTTGTTTAGGCGTGGCAGTCGTGTGGAGTCTGCCGGCCTGGGCAAATGGAGATGCGGTCGAGGAGAGCCTGCGCGCCCTCAATGAACGCATCAAAGAACTCGAACAGGAGGTCGCGCGGCTCAAACAGCCGGAAGCCCCGGCGGCCCAAGCCGCAGACGCCGAAGCGCCGGACGCCTCGACCATGCTCGACCAGCGCGTGACCGCCCTCGAAGACGGCCTCGGCCTGCTCAAGGGCATAGAGTTCGGCGGGATGGCCTACGCGTCCTACAACTACAACTTCAACACGCCGGATTCGGGCGGCAATGACCTCCGCATCTTTGACGTCAACCATAACGACTTCACCATGGACCTGTTGCAGCTCGAGATCTCGAAGCAGACCGACAGCGGCATTGGCTTCCATACCGTTCTGGACTACGGCAAAACCGCCGGGCTCATTCAGTCCGACTGGGGCGGAGACCTCGCCCACAATTTCGAGATCCAGCAGGCCTATGCGACCTATACCTGGGGCATCGGCAACGGCCTGGATATGCAGTTCGGAAAATTTGCCACCCTGCTGGGCGGTGAGGTGATCGAATCGCCCTACAACCCGAACATCTCCCGCTCGTTCATGTTCGGCTATGCCATTCCCTTCACCCATACCGGGGCGCTGTTTTCCTACGCCCTGACCGACATGCTCAGCCTGAGCGCCGGAGTGGTGAACGGCTGGGACAACGTGGCCGATAACAACAACGGCAAGACCTTTCTGGGCAGCCTGGGTCTGGAAATCGGCAACCTGGCCTGGACCTTCAACGGGGTCTACGGCGCAGAGGACGATGACAGCGGCGCGTCGAAAACGGGTGTCTTCGACACGGTGCTGACCTACACGCCAATGGATCATGTCGATTTCCTGATCAACTTCGACCACGGCACCGCCAGCGATGTCCTGGGTACAAAAAACGCGGAGTGGACCGGCGTGTCGGGCATCGTCAGCCTGGGCGGCGCCCTGCTGAATCCGGGCTGGGAAAAGTGGTCGGTGGCGCTGCGTGGCGAGTGGTTCGCGGACGACGCCAACTACCGGACCGGCGCCTACGACGGGGACGGCAACGTCAACCTGTGGGAAATCACCACAACGCTCAAGTGGGCGATGAGCGACAACCTGCAGGCGCGGCTCGAATACCGCCACGACGACGCCAACCGCCGGGTGTTCGGCAAAGACCACCGGTACAAGAAGAGTCAGAATTCGATGATCCTGGAATTCGCCTACCTCTTGTAAGCCAGTATACGGGCGGGCGGACAGCCTGCCCCACCACGAAGGAGACCGGCATGAAAAAGATCGAAGCGATCATCAAACCCTTCAAGCTTGACGAGGTCAAAGAAGCCCTGGCCAAACAGGGGATTCAGGGCATGACCATCTCCGAGGTCAAGGGGTTTGGCCGTCAGCGCGGCCATACTGAGCTGTACCGCGGCGCCGAGTACGTCGTGGACTTCCTGCCCAAGGTCAAGCTGGAAATTCTGGTCGATGACGACAAAGCCGGGCTGGTTGCTGACACCATTCTCGACGCGGCTCGCACCGGGCGAATCGGCGACGGCAAAATCTTTATCCTGCCCATGGAAGAGGCCGTTCGGATTCGGACCGGGGAGCGTGGAGAGAGTGCGCTGTAGCGGTGCGAGGTGCACCGGCGGGCGGGGCGTACTGCCATACGCCCCGCCCCTTATCCGTCACACACAGCCCCAAAAGACTGCCCGGACAGGATACACCGGGCGATTATAACCAGGAGGTTCAGACAATGAAAGGCTGGTTACGAATTGCTCTCCTCACCGTTTTCGGTGCCTGCATGCTTGAGGCATCCCTTGCCGCCCAGGTTGTCCACGCTCAAGACGCCGCCCAATATGCCGACTACGACGCCTTTGCCGCCTCACCCGGCTATGCCGTATTTACGGTGCACAATCTGTGGATGATGATTGCCGCAGCCCTGGTGTTCATCATGCACCTGGGCTTTGCCACCCTGGAATCGGGGCTCACCCAGGCCAAAAATACCGTCAATATCCTGTTCAAGAACACCTTTATCATCAGCATCGGCCTGCTGACCTACGCCTTTTGCGGCTTTAACCTCATGTATCCGGGCTTTGCCGACGGATCCTCGGGCTTCCTGGCCTTTGCCGGCTTTGGGGTCGAGGTCAGCGATGTGGTTGCCGGCCAGACCGACGTGTATAACGCCGGCTACACCTACTGGACCGACTTCCTGTTCCAGGCCATGTTCGCCGCCACCGCCGCCACCATTGTTTCGGGCGCCGTGGCCGAACGCATCAAACTGTCGTCGTTCATGGTCTTTGCCGCACTCTATGTGGCTGTTTCCTATCCGATTACCGGCAGCTGGAAATGGGGCGGCGGCTGGCTGGACATGATGGACACCCCGTTTTACGACTTCGCCGGCTCGACAATCGTCCACTCGGTCGGCGGCTGGGGGGCGCTGGCCGGCGCCATCCTGCTCGGTCCCCGCATGGGCAAGTATGCCTCCGACGGTCGGGTGCGGCCGATTCTGCCCAGCAATATGCCGCTGGCCACCATCGGCGTCTTTCTGCTGTGGCTGGGCTGGTTCGGCTTCAACGGCGGCTCGGTGCTCAACGCCGACCCGCATCTGGTCTCGCTGACGCTGATGACAACCTGTTTGGCGGCGGCAGGCGGAGCGCTTGGGGCCATGACGACCTCGTGGGCGGTATTGAAAAAACCCGACCTATCAATGGCCCTGAACGGGATTCTGGCCGGGCTGGTCGGCATTACCGCCGGCGCCGATCAGATGGCGGCCCTGTCGGCCACCCTCATCGGCCTGATCGCCGGAGCCATCGTGGTCTTTTCGGTGCTGTTCTTTGACAAGGTCAAGATCGACGATCCGGTCGGGGCCATATCGGTCCACCTGGTGGCCGGCATATGGGGCACCCTGGCCGTTGGCATCTTTGGCGGCCTGGCCAGCGGCGCCCAGCTCGTCAGCCAGCTGATCGGCATCATCAGCATCGGCATCTTCTCCTTCGCTTTTGCCTTCATCGTCTTCAGTATCATCAAGGCCGCGATGGGCCTGCGGGTGAGCGAAGAAGAAGAGTTTGAGGGACTCGATGTCGGCGAACACGGCAACGTCGCCTATGCCGACTTTCAGACCGTGTCGGTGGGCGGCGGCCTGACGCCCGGCGGGCGGGGGCTGTCTTCAGCCGCGCCTCGGGCCTGAGACCAAGCCGGAAGGGCGCTCCGGTGACATGTCCCGGCCGCGCCCTTCCCTCGCGTCCTCTCGGTACACGCGTGGCCAAGCATGAACGCCTTACAGGAACGTCTCGAGGCACTGTTTTCGATAGGGACGGAGATCTCCTCGACCCTCCAGCTCGACGAGGTGCTGAATCGGGTGACGGCCCAGGCCTGCCGGCTGATGGAGGCGCGGGTTGCCTCCCTGCTGCTGATTGACACCGAGCGCGGCACGCTCCGCCCGGCCGCGACCCACGGCGCCAGCGACGCCTATCTGGCCCTGCCCGACCGGGAGGTCAATTCGAGTCTGATCAGCCAGGTCATTACCAGCGGCCGGCCGCTGCACATTCCAGACGTACGCCAGGAAACCCGCTATCGCGTCTCCGACGTGGCGCGCCAGGAGGGGCTGTGCACGCTGGTTTCGATTCCGCTGCGGACCAAGACGGCGATCATCGGCGTTCTCAACGTGTATACCGGCGAGCCGCGCTGTTTTGACGACGACGACCTGCGGCTGCTGACCCTGCTGGCCAGCCAGTCGGCCATCGCCATTGAAAACGCCAGGCTGCACCGCGACGAGATGGAGACCCGAGAGCGGCTGCGCCAGTCCGAGAAACTGGCCGCGCTAGGGACCTTGTCGGCCGGGCTGGCCCACGAGCTGCGCAATCCGCTCAACACGGTCAGCATGCTCATGTATGCCATGGGCCAAGACCTGGCGGCCGACAGCGCCTTTGCCGACGACGTCAAGATCGTCCGGACCGAGCTGGCCCGCATGTCGCTGTTGATTGAGCAGTTTCTCGAATTCGCCCGTCCGCGGCCGCCCCACTTTCAGCGCGAACGGATCGAAGAAGTCATGGAAGAAACCTTGCTGCTGATCGGGCCCGAGGCGCGTACGCGGGGGATTCGGGTGGTCAAAGACTGGGCCAGGCAGCTGCCTGCGGTCTGGGCCGACGGGACCCAGATCAAACAGGTCTTTTTGAACCTGCTGCTCAACGCCATGCAGGCCATGGACCACGGCGGGACGCTGACCGTGCGCATCGCGGTCAGCGGCGGCAGTCTGTTGACCGCCATCATGGACGAGGGCACGGGCGTCTCGCCCGAGGTTCGGGCCAAACTGTTTGAGCCGTTTTTCAGCACCAAACAGGGCGGCACCGGTCTGGGTCTGTCCATCTCCCAGCGCATTGTCGAGAGCCATAACGGCCGCCTGCGCCTGTCCTCCCAGCCCGGAGCGGGTACTGCGGTGATTGTCCGTCTGCCCTTATAACAACGAGCCTCAAGATGACCAAGATTCTGGTGGTCGATGACGAGCGCAACGTGCACTATTCGTTCCGGCGCGTCCTGGGCGGCAGCTACGAGCTGCTGTCGGCCTACTCGGGTGAAGAGGCGCTGCAACAGATCGAGGACCCAGCCCTGCGGCTCGTGCTGATGGACGTGCGCATGCCGGGCAAAGACGGGCTGGCGACGCTCCAGGAACTCAAACAGCGCCGCCCCGATCTGCCGGTCATCATCATGACCGCCTTTGTGTCGGCCGAAACCGCCATCCGGGCCACGACTTTTGACGCCGAGGATTATCTCGAAAAGCCGCTAGACATCGAACGGCTCAAGCGGCTGATCAGCGAAACCCTCCAGCACTCGAGTCCGGCCATGACCGACGGAGCAGCCCTCCCCGACGAGACGGCCGAGGCCGAGGCGCTGACGACCAGGGGCGCAGCGCTGCTCGGCCACAGCCGCGCCATGCAGGAGGTGTATAAGACGATTGGCAAAACCGCAGCCCGCGACGTGACCGTCCTCATCACCGGAGAGAGCGGGACCGGTAAAGAACTCGTCGCCCGCGCGCTCAAGACCTACTCCCAGCGCGACCGGGGTCCCTTCGTGGCGCTGAACTGCGCCGCCATTCCAGAGTCCCTGTTGGAGAGCGAGCTGTTCGGCCATGAACGCGGCGCCTTTTCCGGGGCGGCCGAGGCACGACCGGGAAAATTTGAGCTGGCTCATACCGGCACCCTGTTCCTGGATGAAATCGGTGATATGCCGCTGGTGTTGCAGTCAAAGCTGCTGCGCGTGCTCCAGGAACGAGAGCTGTACCGCCTGGGCGCCCGCGCGCCCCGCCTGGTCGATGTACGCATCATTGCCGCCACCAACCAGGCCCTGGAAGAGCTGGTGACAGCGGGCCGGTTTCGCGAAGACCTGTACTACCGGCTCAACGTCGTGCGGATCAAGCTGCCCCCGCTCCGCGAGCGGGGAGACGACATCGTGCTCTTGGCCAAACGTTTTCTGCAACGCCAAGCCGACGCCCAGGGGCCGCGCGGCTTTTCAGAAGACGCCTGCCACGCCCTCCTCGACTATGCCTGGCCGGGCAACGTGCGCGAGTTGGAGAACGTCATCGCCCAGGCCGTTCTGCGCGCCCGGGGGCCGGTCATCCGGGCCGGGGATCTGGCCCTGCACGACAGCCAACTCCACTCCGTCGCCCGGGAAACGGCTCCGACCGGCCCAGCGGACGCCAGCCTCGACGCCCTGTTTGAACGGCACGCCGGCAAGGTGTCCGCCGTTGCCGAGCAGCTGCTGGTCAGCAAGGCGCTCGAACTGACCCGCCATAATCAGGTCCAGGCCGCCCGTCTGCTCGGCATCAGCCGCAACGTCCTGCGAGAGCGGATGAAGCGCTACCGCCTGTTCTGACGGACGACCTCTCCGCGGATCGCCCTCGCTCGCCCCGTCGCCTCCGACGTGCTAGCCTACGCAGGCTATCTCCGAGGAGGTTGGATACATGGCGTGGTTAGAACAAATGGGTGAGCGACTGGCCGCCACCAGCGGACACACGGCCGACTCTCTGGCTGTGACGCCGGACCGCATGCGCGAGCTGCTCGAGCTGGCCGGACTGGCCGCCCGCAGCAGCGGCAACCGTACTAACGCGCCGCTGCTGTGTTACGTGCTCGGTCTGGCCGTGGGACGCGGAGCGACGTTTGACGAGTTAGCCGAGACGATCCGTGAGGCACTGGCTAACGACGGCTCGGATACGGCGGACGGCTGAGCAGCTCTTCAGCTCCCTTTGGTCCAGGAGCATGTCCCATGGCGTGGTTAGGCTCGGAACACCACAAAGAGGTGTTTTGCCGAGAGTTCCTCGATACCCATCAGCCCTATCAGGTCGCCAGCCTGCGCTGGCCTGAGCTCGACCCGGCGAGCCGGGAACGGCTGCGGAGCCTGCCCTTCTGGGACGAAGCCGTGGCCACCGAACGTCTGACCGCCGCCAAGGTCCAGGCCCAGACCGCGCTGGAGACCGACCCGCTGATCCGCCGCGCGGTCGCGCTGCAGGGCGCGGAGGAGAAGCGGCACTCACAGCTCCTCGACTCCCTGTTGCGGGCTTACGATATCCAGCCTGCTGGCACCGGAGCGCTGGCCCGGCCGGTCACGGTCGGGGCGGATATCGAGTGGGTCTTTATGCGGGCCGAGTACGGCGAATGTTTTGACTCCTTTTTTGCCTTCGGCCTGTTTGCCGTGGCCAAAGACTCGGGATTTTTTCCAGCCGCGCTGATCGAACGCTTTGAGCCGATCATCCAGGAGGAGGCGCGTCATATTCTGTTTTTCGTCAACTGGCTGGCCTACCGACGGATCCGGCTGGGCTGGTGGCAACAGCCCGTTCACCTGGGCCGCCGCCTGACAGCGCTGACCGTTCAGGCGTGGCGGCGGTTGCGGACGGCCCGCGGCATGGATGACGAACACTTCACCATACGCGGCCACGAAGCCATTGACCTCGATATCTCCCCGCGCGGCTTCCTGGAGCTGTGTCTGCGGGAAAACGAGCGGCGCCTCGGCGTGTACGACCGGCGCCTGCTGCGCCCGCGCCTCGTCCCCACTCTGGCCAGGGCCGCGTGTCGGTTTTTGCGCTAGCCGCTCAGCGGACGCTCTGGTAGCCCGGCGGCCGGTTCTTGGAAAACACAATCTGCCACAGCTGAATGCGGCGGGCATCAAACCCGGCGGCGAAGGACAACAGATAATACTCCCACATACGCCGAAAGCGCTCGTCATAGCGCTCCCGCAAGACGTGCCAACTGGCCCGAAAATTGTCACACCAGGCGCGTAGTGTTCTGACATAGTCGGCGCCGAAACTGTGCCAGTCTTCCAACATCAACAGCCCGTCCGTGACCTCTCCGAGCTGTTTCATGGACGGCAGGGTCCCCCCCGGAAAAATATATGTGTTGATCCACGGGTCCCCGCTGTAGACAGTCTTGTTTCCGCCCATGGTATGGAGCAGAAAGAGCCCCTCGGACTGGAGGCAGGCGTCAACAACCCGGAAAAAAGCCGGGTAGTTCTTATAGCCAACGTGCTCGAACATGCCGACTGACACGATTGCGTCGAAGCGTCCGTGAATCTCCGACCTCAGTTCACGATAGTCTTGGAGGATGATATCGACCGGCAGCCCACGGCACAGCCGGTCGGCCAGTTCCCGCTGTTCCTTGGACACCGTGACGCCGACGACCTCAGCCTGGTATTGCTCGGCCGCGTACTTGGCGAAACTGCCCCAGCCACAGCCGATATCGAGCACCCGCATACCGGGCTGGAGTTGGACTTTTCGGCAGATCAACTCCAGCTTGGCCTCCTGCGCCTGGTCGAGCGTTTCGGCCTGTTTCCAGTATCCACAGCTGTAGACCATGCGCGTGTCCAGCATTTTTTCGTACAGGTCGTTGCCGATATCGTAGTGGCGCTCGCCGACCTCGAAGGCGCGAGCCTTGCGCTGTGGATTGGTGACCTTGGCGACCAGCACGTACATTTTCTCGCGCAGCGGGATCACTTTCTCGGGCAGGCCGGCCGTGAGCATTTTGGACAGGCACTGGTCGAGCGCCTGACAGTCCCACCAGCCGTCCATGTAGGATTCCCCCAGTCCGAGCGAGCCGGCTGTCAGAACCCGGCTGTAAAATTGCGGATTACAGACGTGGATATCCCACGGACGGTCGCCGTCAATCTGAATATCGGCCTGGGCGAGGAGATTCCGCACAGTGTCTTGCATGGCCCGATGTCCTGGCCCTGTCAGCCCCAATCGAAAACCAGCGCTCAATTGGAGTGCTCAGAAAGAAGCGGCAGGTTTCGTCAGCCTCCTGTTACATGCAAGTGGACAGGCAGACGGGAGCATAGTCAGGAACCACCGGCAAGTCAACGACGGCCGCAGCTGTGAGCGTCCAACCTCTGAAAGGCGAGGCTCAGGGGCGACCGCCTCTGGTGAGCCGGATGTCTTGTGCGAAGGCCATCCGTGGCGTAAGCATGAGCAGAGAAGAACGGACCCCCCATGCTGTCCGCAGTAGAACAAACACGTCGTGAGGTGTCACGAGCCATCGCGGCGAAGAGGAAATCGCAACTCGGTCAATTTTTCACCCCGGCGAGAACGGCTCGGTTCATGGCCGGGCTGTTTGTCCAGACACCGAGCAGCTCCTGCCATCTGTTCGACGCTGGCGCCGGGGTTGGCTCGCTGAGTGCGGCCTTTCTGGAAAGACTGGCTTCCGGCGGCCTCGACTATCAGCACATCACAATCGACGCTTTCGAGCGTGACGAGTCCCTCCACCCCTATTTGCACAAAACGCTGGAGGAGTACGGGCAGTCTCTCAATATCGTGTCACACGTCGAGGGGGGCGACTTCATAGAAATCGCGGTTCAGTCGATGTGCGGGAGCCTTTTTGCCCCAGCTCTTCCCCGCTATACCCATGCCCTGCTGAATCCGCCGTACAAAAAAATACGGAGCGATTCTGTACACCGCAGGGCCTTGCGTAGAGCTGGTATCGAAACAGTCAACCTGTACTCAGCCTTTGTCGCCCTGTCTCTCGCCCTGCTTGCCCATCGCGGTCAGCTTGTCGCAATCATACCGCGCAGCTTCTGCAACGGTCCCTACTATCGACCTTTTCGCGAGTTCGTTCTGGAGCGCGCGGCAATCCAACACCTGCACTTATTCGCCTCGCGCAACACGGCCTTCAAAGACGACGGCGTCCTGCAAGAAAACCTCATCCTCAGGTGTGAGCGAGGCGCACCGCAGGGCAAGAGGTCACGGTGACAAGTTCGACCGATGACAGTTTCACCGGTTTACAGACCGATACCTATCCCTTTGAACGCATTGTCCTTCCAGATGATCGTGAGCGTTTCATCCATATTCCCCACTCGTCCAGACAGCCCATGCTTGAGGAATCGCCGACGGCTCGCTCTTCCTTGAGCGAGCTTGGCATCAGCGTGTCCACCGGCCCGGTCGTCGATTTCCGTCGAGCGGCACGACGAAGAAAGAAAATTTTTCCAGAGTCGCCCCTGGGAAAAGCCCCGGAATTCGTGAGTGCCACTCTGCGTCTGGACAGCTTCGGACACCGTCAGGCACTCAGCCTGTGACTCGTAGCCCCGAACTGTAGATTTGTCAAAACAGAAAGTAGCGCTGGGCCAGCGCCAGCACGTTGGCCGGCTCGCAGGTCAGCAGCTGCCCGTCGGCCCGGACCTCATACGTCTCGGGATTGACCTCGATGTGCGGCAGCGCCCCATTGTGGATCAGGTCTGTTTTGCCCACCTGCCGGCAGTTGTGAACCGGCGCCAGCCGCTTTTGCAATCCGAGCTGCCCGGCCAGACCGTTGTCATGCGCCGCGCGGGAGACGAAACTGAGCGACAGGCTGGCCGGGGCACGACCAAAATGGCCGAACATCGGCCGACCGAAGACCGGCTGGGGGGTCGGAATCGAGGCGTTGGGGTCGCCCATCGCCGCCCAGGCAATAAAGCCGCCCTTCAGAATGAGTTCGGGCTTGACGCCGAAAAACTTGGGCTCCCACAACACCAGATCAGCCAGCTTGCCGACCTCGATTGAGCCGACGTGGTCGGCAATGCCGTGGGTCAGGGCCGGGTTGATGGTGTACTTGGCCAGGTAGCGCTTGACCCGAAAATTGTCGTTGTCGCCGCTCTCCTCGGCCAGGCGTCCGCGCTGGACGCGCATTTTATGGGCCGTCTGCCAGGTGCGGAGAATCACCTCCCCGACCCGGCCCATGGCCTGGGAGTCGGAGGCCATCATGCTGAAGGCACCGAGATCGTGCAGCACGTCCTCGGCCGCAATGGTTTCCGGCCGGATGCGCGACTCGGCAAAAGCCACGTCTTCGGGGACGCCGGGGTCGAGGTGGTGGCAGACCATCAGCATGTCGAGGTGTTCGTCAATCGTGTTGACAGTGAACGGCCGGGTCGGGTTGGTCGAAGACGGCAAGACGTTGGGAAAACCGCATACCTTGATGATGTCCGGGGCGTGGCCACCGCCCGCTCCCTCGGTATGATAGGTATGGATCGTGCGGCCCTTGAAGGCCGCAAGCGTGTCCTCGACAAAGCCGGTCTCGTTCAGGGTATCGGTGTGAATGGCAACCTGGACATCATAGGCGTCAGCCACCGACAGGGCGCAGTCAATCGCCGCCGGAGTCGAGCCCCAGTCCTCGTGCAGCTTGAGCCCCATCGCTCCGGCCTCAATCTGCTCGCGCAGCGCCTCGGGACGCGAGGCGTTGCCCTTACCCAAAAACCCCAGGTTCATGGGAAAGGCTTCGATTGATTCGAGCATCCGGGCGATATTCCACGGTCCGGGGGTGCAGGTGGTGGCGTTGGTGCCGGTCGCCGGACCGGTCCCGCCGCCGAACATGGTGGTAATGCCGGAGGCCAGGGCTTCGGTGATCTGCTGCGGACAGATAAAGTGAATATGGGCGTCGATCCCGCCCGCAGTCAGGATCTTGCCCTCGCCGGCCAAAATCTCGGTGCCCGGCCCGATGACCAGTTCGGCCGATACGCCGTCCATCAGCAGCGGGTTGCCGGCCTTGCCGATGCCGCAGATACGGCCGTCTTTGATCCCCACGTCGGCTTTGACAATGCCCCAGTGATCGAGCACCGTGGCGTTGGTAATGACCAGGTCGGGCGCGCCCTGAGCCGAGGTCTGGACCGGCGACTGGGCCATGCCGTCCCGAATCACCTTGCCGCCGCCAAACTTGACCTCGTCGCCGTAGACCGTGTGGTCGTGCTCGATCTCGACCACCAGCTCCGTGTCGGCCAGCCGTAGCCGGTCGCCGACGGTCGGCCCGAACATCTCGGCATACTGCCGGCGCTCAATCGTGTGACTCATGCCTGCCTCCTAGCGAATCGGCTGATGGACGCTGACCAGCTTGGTGCCGTCCGGGAACGTGGCCTCGACCTGGACCAGATCGATCATCTCGGCCACCCCGTCCATGACCTCGGCGCGGCTGAGAATCGTCGCCCCGTAGGACATCAGCTCGGCGACCGACTTGCCGTCGCGCGCGCCTTCGAGAATCGCGCTGGTAATCAGGGCCATGGCCTCGGGGTAGTTCAGCCTCAGCCCCCGCCCCTGCCGCTCGCGGGCCAGCTGGGCGGCCAGGTAAATCATCAGCTTTTCCTGTTCGTGGGGGGTAAAGTGCACGGCGCTCCTCCTCGAAGAGGAAACGTGTCAACAGATTCATGTGGTTGGACGACACGTTTCCTCTTTGCTCAGTGCTAGACCGACAAATGCCGGCGGACAATCTCGTCGGTCAGCCCGGCGATGGGTCCCTCGGCGACCACACTGCCCTTTTCCATCACCGCAAAGGCGTCGGCCACTCGACGGGCAAAGGGCAGCTTCTGCTCAACCAGCAGGATCGTCAGCCCCTGCTCGTGGTTGAGCCGTAACAGAATATCGCCGATCTCCTGAACGATATTGGGCTGGATGCCCTCGGTCGGCTCATCCAGAATCAGCAGCTTGGGATCGAGGACCAGGGCACGGCCGATGGCCAGCTGCTGCTGCTGTCCGCCCGACAGATCGCCGCCGCGCCGGCCCAGCATCTGTTTCAGGACCGGGAAGAAGTCAAACACCGCGTCTGGAATCGCCCTCCGCCCGTCACGCCGCGCCGGCAGGCCGATGCGCAGGTTTTCCTCGACGCTCAGCTGGGGAAAGACTTCGCGCCCCTGGGGCACATAGCCGATACCCAGCCGGGCCCGCAGCTCGGCCGGGCGACTCGTCAGCTCCAGGTCCTCAAACCGCAGACTGCCCGAGGCGGCCGGCAGGATGCCCATGATCGTCTTCAGCAGGGTGGTCTTGCCCACCCCGTTGCGTCCCATCAGGCAGGTGCACGAACCGGCCGGAATGGCGAGGCTGACATCCCACAGGATGTGACTCTCGCCGTAGTACTGGTTGAGCTGCTCGATTTGGATCATCGCTGTCCACGCCTCTGCGGAACCGTTCCGGCTAGGCTCCCAGATACACCTCGACCACCCGAGGGTCGTTCTGCACCTCGGCCATACTGCCCTCGGCCAAGACCCGTCCCTCGTGCAAGACCGTCACTTGCCGGGCCAGGCTGCGCACGAACTCCATGTCGTGCTCGACCACCACGACCGTATGCTGGCCGGCCAGCGAGACCAGCAGTTCGGCCGTCCGCTCGGTCTCGTGCTGGCTCAGGCCGGCGACCGGCTCATCAACCAGCAGCAGCTGGGGGTCCTGGATCAGCAGCATACCCAGCTCCAGCCACTGCTTTTGTCCGTGGGACAGCAGGCCGGCCCGGGTGTGGAGGTGGTCGAGCAGGCCGATGGTCTCGGCAGTGGCGCCGATGCGGTCGTGCTGCTCGCCGCTCAGACGGGCCACCAGGCTGTGCCACACCGTCTTGGTCGCCTGCATGGCCAGCTCCAGGTTCTCGAACACGCTGTGGCCCTGAAACACGGTCGGTCCCTGGAACTTGCGGCCGATGCCGGCCAGGGCGATCTCGTACTCTGACAGCTGGGTCAGATCCAGGTTGTTGCCGAAAAATACCCGCCCGCTGTCGGGTCGGGTCCGGCCGGTGACGACATCCATCAGGGTCGTTTTGCCGGCTCCGTTGGGGCCGATCACACACCGCAGCTCGCCGGTGTTGAGATACAGACTGATCCCGTCCAGGGCCTTAAAGCCGTCAAAGCTGACGGTCAGGTCTTCGATATACAGGCTCACCCCGTGGCTGGTGTCGATCACGCCCGGCCGGGCGACATGGGCCAGCACCGGGCTGCCGCCCTGATCGCGATCAGTCGTCTCGTCTTTGGGCTCCATGCCAGGCTCCAGACTAGGGCCGCGCGGTGCGCTCGGCCGGACCAAACAGGCCGATCACCCCGCGCGGCAGAAACAGGGTCACGGCGATGAACAGACCGCCCAGGATGTACAGCCACAGGTCGGGAAAGGCGGCCGTACACCAGCTCTTGGCCCCGTTAATCAGAAATGCGCCCAGCAGCGCGCCCGACAGGCTGCCGCGGCCGCCGACCGCCACCCAGATTGCCATCTCAATCGAGTTGGACGGCTGCATCTCGCTAGGGTTGATAATACCGACCTGAGGCACGTACAAGGCCCCGGCCAGGCCGCACAGGACGGCCGACAGGGTCCATAAAAACAGCTTGTAGCTGTACGGGTTGTAGCCGCAGAACATCAGGCGGCTCTCGGCGTCACGGACCGCCGTCAAGACCCGGCCGAGCTTGGACCGCACCAGATAGCGGCAGCCCAGGTAGGCCGCCACCAGGACGGCTGCGGACACCATATACAGCCCGAGCTTGGTCGATTGGGCCTGGAGCGAAAAGCCCACGATGCGCTTGAAGTCGGTCAGTCCGTTGTTGCCGCCAAAGCCGGTATCGTTGCGAAAAAAGAGCAGCATCAGGGCGTAGGTCATGGCCTGGGTGATGATGGAGAAATACACCCCGCGGATGCGCGAGCGAAAGGCAAAAAAGCCGAATATATAGGCCAACAGGCCGGGAATCAGCAGGGCCATGAACAGGGCGAAGCCGAAGCTGCTGAAGCCGTACCAGTACCACGGCAGCTCCTTCCAATCCAGAAAGACCATGAAGTCGGGCAGCTCGCTGCGATAAACGCCCTCGGTGCCGATGGCCCGCATCAGATACATGCCCATGGCGTAGCCGCCCAGGGCAAAGAACACGCCGTGGCCCAGGCTGAGAATACCGGCGTAGCCCCAGATCAGATCGACCGCCAGGGCGACCAGGGCGTAGCACATGAACTTGCCGAGCAGGGGGATGAGGTAGTCGGGCAGGTGGAAAGCCGATTCGGCCGGCAACAGGTTCAGGACCGGAACGACGACCAGGGCCAGCAGCAGCGCCGCCAGGACCAGGCTCCAGCCGCCCCGGGTGTGCAGCCCGAGCAGGCCCGTAGCCGGCAACGGCAGCTCATCCAGCCTCTCTGCGAGCGGCTCGGCTGGGGTCTTGGTCAGGGAAACAACGGCCACGGGACTAGCCTTCTGCAATCCGGCCCTTGAGCGCAAACAACCCCTGGGGACGCTGCTGGATGAACAGCACGACGAAAATCAGCACGCCAATCTTGCCCAGTACGGCGCCGGCGACGGGTTCGAGGAACTTGTTGACCAGGCCCAGGCTCAGCGCCCCGACCACAGTCCCGGCAATATTGCCCACCCCACCCAGGACAACGACCATGAACGAATCGACAATATACAGGCGGCCCAGCTCGGGACCGACATTGCCGATCTGCGACAGGGCCACCCCGCCCAGGCCGGCAATACCCGACCCCAGGCCAAAGGTCCACATATCGACCCGGGCGACCGAAATGCCCATGCACGAAGCGATGGGCCGGTTCTGGGTCACCGCCCGGACCTGGAGACCCAGGCGGGTGCGCTGGAGGATGAGCCACACCGCACCGACCACCAGGGCCACGAAGACGAGGATGGCCAGCCGACTGTAGGGCAGGACGATGCCGTACAACACCTCGGTGCCGCCCGACAGCCAGGCCGGGTTGGCGACCTGGACATTCTGGGCGCCAAACAGGACACGCACGCTCTGAATCAGCACCAGGCTGATGCCCCAGGTAGCCAGCAGGGTCTCCAGCGGACGGCCGTACAAGAAACGGATGACGCCGCGCTCCAGGATCATGCCGGCCACCAGACACACGCCAAAGGCGGCCGGCACGGCCACCACCAGATACCAGTCAAACAGGGCCGGGAAGCGCTCCTGGAATATACCCTGGACCACATAGGTGGCGTAGGCGCCCAGCATCAGCATCTCGCCGTGGGCCATATTGATCACGCCCATCAGACCGAAGGTAATCCCCAGGCCGAGGGCGGCCAGCAGCAGGACGCTGCCCAGGCTGAAGCCGTAGAACAGGTTGCCGAAGCCATTAGTCAGAAGCTGGCGGCGCTCAAAACTGGTCAGGACCGTTTGCGCGGCCTGGCGCACCGCCGCGTCGGGCTCGACAAACGCACCGTCCTGGTCGGTCTCCAGCAGGGCTTCGAGCTGAGGTCTGAGGCCCAGATTCCCGGACTCGCCAATCATCCCAATCGCGGCCAGACGCTCGGCCCGGTCCTGGCTCTGGAGCTGGAGCTGGGCCAGGGCAACGGCCAGCGCCGTACGCACGTCCGGCGCCTGCTCACGCTCCAGGGCGGCCTGCAAGGGGCCGACTATCTCGGCCTGCGGCCGCCTGACCAGCTCTTCGGCCGCAGCCAGACGAACCTCGGCCTGCGGAGAGCCCAGCCGCAGCTGGGCGATCACCGGCCGCAGGGCGCGGCGAATGGCGTTATTGATCCGGGGCGTGCGCAGACGCGCGGGGTCGAGGCCGACCGGCTCGCCGCTCAGCGCGGCCCGTAGCCCGTCCTCGTGGCTGATGTAGACATGACCCGCCTCATCGACCCGCAGACGCCGCTCGCCCAGGGCTTCCAGGGCCGGCAGGGCGGCCGGGTCGTTGAGCCGACCCAGCTCGCCGATGGCCTGTCTGATGTGACTGCGGCTTTTTGCCCCCAGTCCCTTGAGCAGCTCGACCAGCTCGGTGTCGGCCGCCTGGCCGGAGCTGACAAAGAGAGGGCTGAGCATCACCACGACGCTCAGCCGCAAGAGAAAAGACCAGACCGTCATACGCGTTCCGCAGCCGGCGGGCCGAGCCGCCTCAACGGCTCGGCCGCCGTGCTCAGTGCTTGAACTGCGGCGCGGTGCAGTTGCCACACACCCACGGATAGGTCCAGTCGGCGACCTTCTCGGCGCTGTCGGGAATGAACGGGCTCCAGGCCTGAGCCCGGATCGGTCCGTCGGTATTCCACACAATATCGAACTGGCCGTCCTCGCGGACTTCGCCGATCAGCACCGGCTTGTGCAGGTGGTGGTTCTTAGCGTCCATGGTGATGTCAAAACCCGACGGGGAGCGGACGACCTGGCTGCCAACCGCCTGACGCACCGCGTCAACCTCGGTGGTTTTGGCCTGTTCGACCGCCTGGGCCCACATCTTGACACCGATATAGGTGGCTTCCATGGGATCGTTGGTCACCCGCTTGTCGCCACCCGGCAGGCCATGCTTTTTGACGTACGCGTCCCACTTGGCGACAAAGGCTGTGTTCTCGGGCGTCTCGACCGACATGAAGTAGTTCCAGGCCGCCAGATGCCCGACCAGGGGTTCGGTATCAATCCCCCGCAATTCTTCCTCGCCGACCGAGAAGGCCACGACCGGAATATCCTCAGCCTTCAGGCCCTGGTTGGCCAGCTCTTTATAGAACGGCACGTTGGAGTCGCCGTTGATGGTAGACACCACGGCCGTCGGCTTGCCGACCGCAAAGCGCTTGATATCGGCCACAATGGTCTGGTAGTCGCTGTGCCCGAACGGCGTGTACAGCTCCATGATGTCGGCTTTGGCCACCCCTTTGGATTCCAGAAAGTAGTTCAGGATCTTGTTGGTGGTGCGTGGGTAGACATAGTCGGTGCCCAGCAGCACAAAGCGCTCGGCGCCGCCGCCGTCTTCGCTCATCAGGTATTCAACGGCCGGAATCGCCTGCTGGTTGGGCGCCGCACCGGTGTAGAAAACGTTGAACGAAGACTCCTCGCCCTCGTACTGGACCGGATAGAACAGCAGGCCGTTCAGCTCTTCAAAGACCGGCAGGACCGACTTGCGGGACACCGAGGTCCAGCAGCCGAACACCACCGCGACCTTGTCCTGCTGGATCAACTCGCGCGCCTTTTCGGCGAACAGCGGCCAGTCCGAGGCCGGGTCAACCACAATCGGTTCGATCTGACGGCCGAGCACGCCGCCGTTTTCGTTCAGCTCCTCAATCGCCATCAGGGCGACATCCTTGAGCGAGGTTTCGCTGATGGCCATGGTGCCGCTCAGCGAGTGCAAAATACCGACCTTGATCGGGTCTGCGGCCCAGCCGGCACGCGCCCCGGTCAGCGACGCGACGAGCAGGCCGGCGAGCAGCAGCCCGGTTTGCCATCCTCTCAACTTCCTTTTCATACGCAGGACCTCCTTACGTGTGGGTTGCTAAAAGAGAATCTGGGTCTGGATCCGAAACCGATTATCGCCCGTGCTGGTTCTGCTCGGGTCAAACGGATCGCCGTCCAGAAAGCTGTAGTCCAGCTGAAGTTTCACGGCGTGGCCGTACAGGTAGTAGTTGAGGCCGGCCGTGTACTCGCGCACATCGCCCCGGGTCCGGGGGTTGGAGCGATTGGCATTGTTGTCGAAGTGGAAATCGACGCCCGAGACCCGCCCGGCGAGTTCCAGGCGCTCGGTCAGGTAATAGCCGAGCTGGCCGTAATAGCCCCAGTCGTGACCGACTTCGCGGCCGATCTGGGCGGCGTTCTGGAAGTTGTTGCGCCGGTAGTAGCCGGCGGCCTGGACGCTCAGGCCCAGGTAGCGAAAACCGCCGTCAAGGGTCACGTTGGTCGTCCGGTCGCCGGGCCTGACGTTCTGGAAGCCGGAGGCGTCGTCAACCGGGTTGAAGGCGGCGGCCACGCCCAGCGACAGCTGCGGGGCGGCGGCCGGCGTGGGCGAGCTTTCCAGGTAGCCGTAGGGTTCGAGCAGGTCGTACTCCAGGCGGCCCTGCCAGGCGACCTCAGAGCCCACGTTCTGCTGCCCGCCGGCATCCAGGGCGCGGATGCTGTTGGTGACCACCGCGTGGTAGGACAGCTTGCCGAGACTGCCGCTCAGATTGGCCCCAACCGCGCGCTGGAGGTTGAAGGCATAGTCGGCCTCGGACAGGTCGGAGAACAACAGATTGCCCGGATGGGTGTAGAACTGTCTGCTGTAGGGCAGGATAAAGCGCCCGGCCTGGACCTTGGCGGAGTCTGAAAAGCTGTACTGCATCCACCAGTCGAGCATGGTCTGGCGGTTGTTGTTGCCGAAGGTGGTCCCTTCAAACTGGAAGAAGTAGGACACCTTGGGGTCAAACACCGTGCCCGAAAAGGCCAGACGGGCCAGGGCCACGTCGAAATTGTTGCGGCTGCGGCCCTGTTCCGGGGCCAGAAACGTGTAGCGGCTCTGGACGAAGCCGTTCACGTTGAGCGAATAGCTGTTGTCTTTGCTGCGGACGTAGAAGCCGCCGTCGTACACATCGCCGGCCTCCAGGCCGTCGCGGCGCAGCGCCTCGGGTTGGCTATAGCCGTACTCGATCTCTTTTTCGCTTCGCGTCTGCTCTTTGCCCTCAAGCTCAAGCAGCCGTTTTTCCATCAACTCCATGACCCGACGCTGCTCGGCCAGCTGCTGGCGCAACTCACCAATCTCGTCGGCCGCTACCCGGCCTGGGGTCCCACCCAGCGCGCCACAGGCGCAACAGACTCCGACAATCAGAGTCTTCCATGTGTGTGTTTGCATAAATCCCTTCCCTTTCCGATCGTGACACGAAGCGCTTCAGGCCAGTCGAATAGAGCAAAAAGCGGGCCATATCCTGGCAGGTCAGGGCGACGGGGAGCGCGCAACGCTTGACGGCAGGAGGTCGCATGGCAAAAATACGTGCAGTGAGTAGGGTTACGGGGCCAGGCGGGCAGACGGCTCCTGGCCCGGCGGGCGGGTCGGCGACGGGCCGGCTGCCCAGGCTTTGGGCATGACATGCTTACTTTGTGGGCATCTTTTCTCCTGGGCCGGGAAAAAGCCCTCCCCCACCGGCCGTCAAACTGGCAAGCTTCTTGCGCACTTCGACAGCACGACCTAATCAAGAGAGGAAAACATGGCATCCCAGACACCCACGCCTATCCCCGGCGAGATTCTGCCGGCCACAGGCACGCTCAGCCTCAACGCCGACCGGCCGAGCCACTCCCTGACCGTGCTGAATAGCGGCGACCGGCCCATTCAGGTTGGCTCGCACTACCATTTCTTTGAGGTCAATCGGGCGCTGCGCTTCGACCGCGCGGCCGCCTTTGGCCTGCATCTGGACATTCCGGCCGGCACTGCGGTGCGCTTCGAGCCCGGAGCAGAGAAACAGGTCAGCCTCGTGCCGTTCGGCGGCCAGCGCATCGTGCTGGGTCTGAACAGCCTGACCGAGGGCAGTACGACGGACGCCGAGGTTCGCCGGCAGGCGCTGCGGACCGCCCGGGAACGCGGCTTTGTGGAGCCCGAGGAGACGCCCTGATGCCCGTCGAGGTGCCCCGTCTGGGCATTGGCGGCCCGGTCGGCTCGGGCAAGACGGCGCTGATCGAGCGGCTCGTGCCCCGGCTGCAGGACAGCGGCAAACGGGTCGCGGTGGTGACCAACGATATCCTGACCGAAGAAGACGCCCGGCGTTTGCGCAGCCGAGGGTTCCTGGCCCCGGAACGGATCGTCGGAGTGGAGACCGGGGCGTGCCCGCATACGGTGATCCGGGAAGATCCGACCATGAACCTGGAGGCTGTCCGCCAGCTGGAAGTCCGCTTTCCCGACCTCGACCTCATCCTGCTGGAGAGCGGCGGGGATAATCTGGCCTCGACCTACTCACCGGAGCTGGCCGATGCGTTCATTTTTGTGATTGATGTGGCCGGCGGCGACGATATCCCCCGCAAGCAGGGCCCGGGCATCACCCGCTCCGACCTGCTGGTCATCAATAAAGTCGATCTCGCCCCGTATGTGGGCGCCAGCCTTGAGGTCATGGCTGAGGACGCCCGGCGTGTACGCGGCCAGCGCCCGGTCGTGTTCACCAACTGCAAAACCGGCCAGGGCATCGGCGAGGTAGGGGCGTGGATACAGCGCGAGCTGCTGTTCGGCTAGCCGAGCCGAACCCGGCCGACGCGCCGGTTTCGCGCCAGGCGGCGTCTGACGCCTGGCCGGCCGTCTTCCGCGCCTACGCGGCCGAGCCGCTCGCCCAGCGCCCGGCCGGATCGACCGGAAAGCGGGGGGTATGTCGGCTGGCCTTCGCCGTCCGCTCGGATACGACCCGACTGGGCCACGCCTTTGTCTCGCATCCGTTTCACTGCACCCGGCCGTGGTATCTCGACCCGGCCGTGCCGGGCATGGCTGTGGTATACGTCCAAACTCCGGCCGGCGGACTGATCCAGGGCGACCGCGCCGAGCTACGGTTTAGTCTGGACGCCGGCGCCCAGGTTCATATCACCAACCAGGCGGCCGAGAAGATCCACACCATGACGGCCAACTGCGCCCTCCAGCGCGTCGGCTTCAGCCTCGGCCCCGGGGCCTACGCCGAGTACTGCCCCGAGCCGCTGATCCTGTTTCCCGGGGCGCGTTTCGGTCAGGCGCTGCGCATCGAGCTGGCGGCCGGGGCGAGTTTTCTGGGAACCGAAGTCATCCTGTCCCGAGCCGCAGCCGACGGTGCGACTTTTGAGGCGTTCAGCACCAGCCTGAGCGTCGTGGACGCCGAGCGGCGCGTTCTCGTCCGAGACCACGGCCTGGCCCTGCCCGCCCAACTCCCCCTCGACGGGCCGGGAGTCCTGGGCGGATATCATGTCTGGGGCCAGGCTTTCCTGGTCGGTCCCGACATTCCGGCCGACTGGGCTCACGAACTCCAGGCCGACCTGCCGGGAACGGTCTGGGGGGTCAGCCTGTTGCCGCAAGAGCGCGGCATCAGCGTCAAGGTCGTCGGCTCGGAGGTGCAAGCCGTCCGGCGTCTGCTGTTCAGCGCCTGGCAGCTGCTGCGGCTGCGTCATCGGGGCGTGCCGGCGCCCCATTTTCCAAAATAGTCGGCAGACGAGGGAGAACCATGCTGCGGATACGCAAACGGCTGGGCAATATGCACACCGACCCCGAGGTCGCCGAGCAGGTCCGGCGCTGGCGACAATCGGCCCGGCTGGAGGAAGTCAGCCTCGACGAGCGCGACGCCCACAAGAGCCGCCTGCGCGTCCAGACCGCCAGCGGTCTCGTCCTGGGTCTGATCCTGCCGCGTGGCACCAGCCTGGGCGAGGGCGACGTGTTTGCCCTGGCCGACCAGGACGGGGGAGTGCTGATCCACATCAGTCTCCAGGAAGTCATGGTCCTCACCCCCTCGTCCGAGACCGACCCGGCCGAACGGCTCAGGCGCGCGGTGCGGCTGGGCCACGTGCTGGGCAATCAGCACTGGCCGGTGGCGTTTGTCGGAGAGCACATCCTGGTGCCCGTGTCGCTGGACCGGGCGGTGATGGAGACGGTGTTACGGACGCACCGCATGACGGACTGTTTTCGCATTCGCTACGAACGCCGTGCCTGGCCGCGCGATCAGCAGGGCGCCTCGCCAACTCACACCCATGAACGCCCAGATGAACATGGATGAACATGGACGATAGCGCACTGCTGGCCGCCCTGCAGCTGGCCGACTCGTTTTTTCCGTCCGGCATGGTCAACCTGTCGCACGGGCTTGAGACCTTTGTGAGCCTGGCACCGGACACCGACGTGCGGCGTCTGCTCGAAGATTATCTCCGCTACAAAGTCGCCCCGCTCGAACTGCTGGCCTATCTGCACGCCTACCGGGCGGCCGAAGCGGCCGACCTCGAACGGCTGCACGAGGTGGACCGCGCGCTGAGCGCCTCGCTCCTGCCCCAGGAGTTACGCCAGGCCTCGGCCCGCTCGGGCCGGGCCATGCTGGAAAGCCTGCGCCCGTCGGAAAACGACGCCCTCTTCCGGGCCTTTGTCAGCGAGATTGACCGGCGCCGCAGCCAGGCCAACGGCCCGGTGTGTCTGGCCGTGGTATGTGTCGGCTGGCAGGTGCCGCAACGGGCCGGCGGGATTGTGCTGCTGCACAGCTTCATGGTCAGCTTTGTGAGCGCCGCCCTGCGGCTGGGCAGCCTCGGCCACCGCCAGGCCCAGGCCATCCTGCGCGACCTCCGCCCCCAGCTGTCGTCCCTGGTCGATATGGTCTGGCAACGCGAGCTGGACGAGCTGGGCGGCTTTACCCCCCTGGCCGACATCCGGGCCATGCAGCACGCCTATCTGCCGGTGCGGCTGTTCAGCAGCTGAGCGCCACATGCCGGCAGCCCCGACACCGGCTACATCCCGTGGGCCGAGAGGCGCTGCACCGGCTCAGCTGGCCTGCATCAGGAAATGCAACACCTCGTTGCGCAGCTGGGTGTACTCCGGCAGATCGATAATCGTCTCCCGTCGCCGCGGCCGAGGAATCCTGACATCTAAGCATTCGGCCAGACGGGCGGCGGGGCCGGTACTCATCAAGGCAACGCGGTCCGAGAGCAGAATCGCCTCATCCACGTCATGCGTCACCATGAAGACCGTGGTGCCGGTTGCCTCCCACATCTTCATCAGCTCTTGTTGAATGACACCTCGGGTGAGGGCGTCGATCTGGGCAAACGGCTCGTCCAGCAGCAACACTTTCGGCTGAACGGCAAACGCCCGCGCCAGCCCGACCCGCTGCCGCATTCCGCCGGACAAGAAGGTCGGTTTCTTGTCGGCCGCACCGAGCAGGCTCATCATGCTGAGATACTTTTGGGTGTGGCTATCAACCTGCCCTCTGTCCCACTCCGGATAGGCCGCTTTGACCGCAATGCGGACATTGTCAAACGCGGACAGCCAGGGCATCAGGGCAAAGCTCTGGAACACGACCATCCGGTCCAAGCCCGGCTCGACAACCTCCCTGCCGTCCAGGATCATGCCGCCTTCGGAGGCCGTCTCAAAACCGGCCAGGATATTGAGCAGCGTACTCTTGCCACACCCCGAGTGACCAACCAGGGTAAGAAATTCTCCCTCCTCGATCTGGAGCGAGACATTCTCAAAGACACAGAAGGTGTCCGCATTGTGGCCGTTGCCGGCCGCGCCCTCGCGGAGCGGAAAATGCTTGGTCACGTGGTCGATTTCAAGAAAGGACATCCTGACCTCCCTCCAATAGGGACGACGCCTGCGCCGTCCCTACCATCCCGGCTAGCGTGCTGGAATGCTCTGGGGAATTGGCAAATGCTCTAGTCTGTATATGTCACCAACCGGGCAAGCCGATTGAAGCCGGAATCGAGCACGATCCCCACCACGCCGACAATCAGAATGGCAAACATCACGCCGGAAATGTTGAGGTTGTTCCACTCAATCCAGGTCAAATAGCCCATGCCGAGTTCGCCCAGCAGCATCTCGGCAGGCACCACAGCCACCAGGGCACTGCCAAAAGAGATACGCAAACCCGCGATAATGGTCGGTGCTGCCGCAGGCAGGATGACCATGACGAGGCGGCGGGTCCAAGACAGCTGCAGTAATCGAGCGACCTGGATGTACTCCTTGCGGATCGAACTCACCCCAAATGCCGTGTTGGCAATGGTTGGCCACAGCGAAGCCATGAAGACCACAAGAATAGCGGTCCAGGTCGGGTCTTGCACGCTGTACAATAAGAGCGGCATCCAGGCCAGGGGAGAAATCGGTTTCAAGATTTGAATAAAGGGGTTCAGGGCCTGGTACAGCGGTCGCGACAGACCAATCAGAATCCCGATACACACGGCGATCAGCGAGGCCGACATAAATCCGGCCGCAAAACGCGTCACCGTATAGACGACCAGATGACCGACCCCGTGATCGTTGGTGCCCTTCTTGTGGAACGGCTCTGACAGCTCCTCAACCGTTTTCCTGGCCAGAATGAGAGGGCCCGGGATGCCTCGGATTTTGTCGGGATTGTAGAGGTAGCTTCCCTGCTCGGTCCGGATAATATCCCCGTTGAACTCCATGGTCATCAGCTGATCTTGTGTCAGGCCGGTCGGGTCAAACGCGGGCTGAAGGGTCACCACGTGCCAAACCGCCAGAAAAAAGGCCAGCAGCGCGACCGACAGGAGCCAGGGCTGGCCTTGAAGAGACATTTTTTGTCCCGGCGGCCGCGCACGCGCGTCAGCACCCTGCCTTTCGCCTGCCTCACCCTCCGCCTGCCGCATGAGCAGGGCCGTTGTGGTGTCTCGCAGGGTTACAACACGTGTGTTCATAGCCTTACCATTTGCGGTACGGGAGAAACTTGCCACTATAGGTCACAACGACCCGATCCCCTTTCGGATCTTCCTGTTTCTGAATATCGATCTCAAAGTCGATGGCGCTCATGATGCCGTCCCCGAACATCTCGTGGATCACGGCCTTCATTGCCGTGCCGTAGACCTGGGTGATTTCGTGAAACCGATAGATGAGCGGATCGACCGGGACCGTGGTGTCCAAAGCCCCTTTAAGGGGGGGCTCCTGGAGTGGGGCGGTCACCTCTGGGCTTGTGCCCAAGACCTCGGCCAGCTGCCGCGCTTCGGCTGCCGACAGCGTCGCCTGGCCCATCAGGGCGGCGGCGACCCAGACCTTGTCTCTGGCCAGGGTCTTTGCCAGGTCGGCGAAAGACAGCCCTTTCTCTTTTTTGGCGGTCAGTAATATGTCCAGTGCTTCCTGCCGTGTCATGTTGTGTCCTCCTTTGCCTGACTAGAGATTGCTGATCGGAAAACTCTTGACGTATTCCTCAGGTTTACCGGGGTCAAAAGTCTTTCCCATCAGGACATGCGTACTATAGGTCTGGGCGTGATCGTCGTAGCCAAGTTCCCGGGAAATTTTGTCGCACTCCGAGGCCAGATATACTTCCTCGGCGACCTTTTGATAATCAAAGTCGCTCTCGACATGCTTCCAGCGCTTCATCTGGGTCAGAATCCAAACCGCCATCGAATGCCACGGAAAGGGATCGAAGTCGATCCGGTCCGGCACATTCCGAATATTGCCGAGTCCGTCGGCAAACCTTCCGGTCAGGACTTGCTCAAGCACGATGACGGGTTGGTTGAGGTAGTTTTTGGGCGCAATGGCTTTGGCGATGTCTTTGCGGTTCTCCGGTTTGGAGGCGTAGTGGGTTGCGTCCACAATAGACTTGAACAGGGCCAGGAACGTATTGGGATAGCTTGACGCAAACTCTTGAGAAATGGCAAAGGCACAGCACGGGTGCCGATCCCAGATCTCTTTTGACAGCAGGTAAATGAATCCGGCGTTTTCGTACACCGCCCGTTGGTTAAACGGGTCGGGGGCGAGATAGCCGTCGACGTTTTCGGCTTTGAGGTTGGCCACCATCTCCGGCGGCGGAACGACCCGAATCTGTACATCCTTGTCCGGGTGGACGCCGCCCTCGGCCAGATAGTAGCGCAGCAAGTAGTTGTGCATGGAGTAGCGAAAGGGCACACAGAAGCGGAAGCCCTTCATGTCTTGGGCCGATTTGACCTCCTTGTGCTTGGTATGCAGGGTAATGGCCTGGCCGTTGATGTTTTCCACCGCCGGCATGAAGTAGGGCACCTGCTGTGAGCCGGCCCCGAGCGTAATCGACAGGGGCATCGGACTCAGCATATGGGCCGCGTCAACGTCTTTGTTAATCGACCAGTCGCGCACCATTGCCCAGCCGGCGGCGCGACGAACCTTGGCGTTCAGCCCGTGTTTTTCGTAAAACCCCATGGGCTCGGCCATGATAATCGGCGTGGCGCAGGTAATCGGAATAAAGCCGATCGTCAGGTCTGTCTTTTCAATCGCGCCGGCCTTTTCCTGGGCCATGGCTTTTGCGGTTTTGAGGGGGAAGAAGGTCTCGATGAGCGCCGCCGCCCCGCCCGCCCCAACCAGCTGCATGAAGCGGCGCCGCTTCATGTCATTCCCGCCAAACAGGGCTCGCACCACCGTGCTCTCAACGGCCCGGTCAATGATTTTTTCGGAGGTGTCAGGCAGAGCCTGGTTGTCCGGCGTGGGCTGCCCACCATGGTCGTGGGCATGCTCAAGCGAGGTATTGGGATCGAAAGGATCTTGTAAGCTGTTATGGGCCATACACATGCCCTCCAAGCAAGAGGATTCGTTCCGCTAAGAAAGAGAACGTGGGAGAGAAGAACAGCAATTCACGTGCCAAGACACCGCGCAGAGCGCGGAAAGCCAAAAGACACGGAAAAACAAGGCGTTTACCGCAGGGGAAACGAACACAGATCAAACGAGCCGGGCACAGGGGTGTTTGTGGAGCAACAGAAGAGCACAAAACTGTTCATTCAATAGGCAGTGTTTGCAATAAACAGTGTTTGCAATAAACAGCGTGTGACTGCTCAAGACGAACCGCCACAACGCCTCGCTTGCATAAAAAAAGGGAGCCGGAAGCTCCCCTTTTCTACTGACCATCTGGAGACCGCTCAGATCCTCAGCGTCATCTCAATATAGCCAAAGTTGGCGTCGTCGCCCGGGAATATCCGGTCCACAATGCTGTCGCCGAACACGTGGGCAAAGAAGACATTGACGTTGACGTGCTTGTTGACCGTGTAGCTCAGCGTGGTTTCGATGATCTGGAACAGACCGCGTTTGCCGAACGCCGGCCGACCGACATAGCCAAAGCCGGCCTGACGATCCTCCAGCGTTGCCCCGGCGCCCTGGTACCACAGGTCGTTTTTCTCGCTGACCCGAATGTTGTGAAAATCGGTCCGCCAGATCAGCCCGGTGAGCGGCCGGAGGATGAGCTGGAAGAAGGCGTCCTCGTTGTTCATCAGGTTGTAGAAGGTGGTGAACGAGTACACCCGGGCGGTGGGCAGGATCTGGAAGAAGGTCTCGTGGTCGCCGTCGGTGGGATCGTCGTCACCCGAGCTGCGGTTATAGCCGATCCGCAGCCAGGGTTTCCAGGGCAGGCCCTGTGGCTGCCAACCCGCCTCGAAGGCCAGCGCCCAGGCCGCATGGTCCTGCCGGCCCCAGTCGCCACCCTGTCCGACGCCCCAGCCCATCAGGTCGATGGGGCCGGCGGGAGTGGGCAGCAGGTGGATCAGATGGCCACCCCCGGTATGGATGGCGATATGCTGGCGGTCGGCGTCACGCACCGCAGCAGGCCTGTTATCGGTCGGCCGCAGACCACGTCCATCGGCATAATAGATGTAAAACAGACGGGCGTCGCTGGTATCGGCAAACGACGGCCGGGTTATGTTGAACGCGGTGTACAGCAGGTCGATATCGTCTATCATTTTGATGCCGGCCAGATCGAATCCGCCCTGGGTCGGGTGAGAGCCGTGGACGGTCAGGTTATAGGCGTCCCTGGTATAACTGAAAGTGAATCCGTCGTATGAGCGACCGGTGTGCGACCAGCCAAACGGACCGATCAGGCGCTGCGAGACGCGAAAGCGCTTGATCCAGTCGATAGTCGGGTCCTGGCTCAACACCTCGGCACCCTCGGCGATCAGGTGGCGGCCGCCCTTCAGCCTGAGGCCGGGAATACCGAGGTTTTTCAGCGTCAGATGCGCCTGTTTGAGAAAAATACCCGAGTCGTTATTGCGACGGTTGTGGGCACGATAGACTGTGCCGAGGCCAAACGCGGCCTGAGGGGCGGGGGCGCTGGCGTCGTCGGGCAGACCCATGAGCGAGGAGTTCTGGGCCTCCACGTACAGGTCGAACAGCTCATCCGACCACTTCAGCCCAAACTTGGCTACGGTTGCCGCGTAGGCATAGGAAGGGTCACCCGACGAGCCCTCAAACCAGTCCCAGAACTCTCCCCGCACCCGCAGGTTGGCCGAGAGCGACAGTTTGGAGGAAATCTGGGGCAGCGCCATGTCTGCCCGGAGCCCGGACGGCAGGAACGCAAACAGGCACAGCGCGGGCAGGCAGAACGCGAGCAGAAGAGCCCGTCCGGGCCGTTTGAGAATAGGCCGATCCCTCATAGGTGTCATATGAGAAAGCCAAAGGTGTCGTCGCATCAGCATGAATGTTCTCCTCCCTATCCCTGCCCTGTAAGTTAGCTAGCAAAAGAGAGACCAATCCTGTCAAAAGGCACGAGAGGGTGAAAGGAGCGCAGAATGACCGAATTTATGACTCATTTCAAGCAGCTGTGTTTGAACAGGGAACAGGACGGTGCCGATTGCATAGGCACAACACCAACAATCTGCTGCGCGAGCAACAGACGTGGTGGGCACGTCAGATGATCGTTTCGTGCGCTTTCAGCACACCGGGTGCCCTAAAAACGGGCAGAAGGCGGGTTCAGACCGGTCTACTGTGGTCGTATCTCCACGAAAAACAAGGAGATAAGCGCTCAGCGTGATTTGGCACGTTTCCTGCCTTCACTATGGACCAACTGCATGACAGAACAGCCCTCCTGACATGCACCCTCCAGAGAGTCGGCCCCCCTCCTGGCCGGCTCTCTGCCTCCAAGGGATGGTGTTCCCCTCACATCTTTTGTGTAGCGTGCTGCGGGCGATGGTCGGCGCTGCCCTCGGTGCGGACCGCCCGGACAATCTGGGCCACTCCACCGCACAGCCGCTGTTTGCTGACCCGCTCGAATCCGGCGCTCTCAATCAGGCGCTGCAACTCCCGGCTGTCGGGCAGGTAGGAGACCGAGCGTGGCAGGTAGGCATAGGCTGCGGCGTCGGATAGCAGAGCGCCAAGCCGGGGCACGATGCGGTTGAAATACACCGCATGGGCGCGGCGTATGAGGCCGTTGGTGGGTGTATCGACCTCAATCAGGACCAGCCGTCCGCCGGCCTGGAGCACCCGGGCCGACTCGGCCAGCACGGCCGGAATCGACACGAAGTTGCGCAGCGCAAAGCCGGACACTACCGCGTCGGCCCAGGCCGACGGAAAGGGCAGCCGCCCGGCGTCAGCCTGCACCCAGTCGGCCCGAATACCGCGCCGCCGCGCGCCGGCCAGCATCCGTCCGGCAAAGTCGACGCCCACCACCCAGGCCCCGGTCTGAGCGACCAGGGTACTCAGGTCGCCGGTCCCGCAGCCCAGGTCAATGACCCGGTCGCCGGCGCCAATCCCGGCCGCCCGCACCGCGCGCCGCCGCCAGCCCTGGTCCAGCCACAGCGAAATCAGGCGGTTCAGCATGTCGTAGCGCGGCGCGATGCGGTCGAACATGGCGCGCACGACGGCCGCCTTGTCCGCAGCGTCGGGCAACACGGATCGCTCTTTCATCGCTGCCGAACGGCCTAGGGAATGACCGGCAGGACAATATGGGAGCGAAACTCGCGGTTATGGAAAACCGTCTGCTCGGCCGTCTCAAACGTGGTGCCCGTGGCCTGCTCACCGCCGGTGTTGAGGTTGCGGTCAAAGCGCGGAAAATTGCTCGACGCAATCTCAAGCCGCAGCCGATGGCCGGGCAAAAACACGTGGCTGGTGGCCCACAGGTCGATGCGCAGTTCAGTCGGCTTGCCGGGCGACAGGAGGGTCGGCGTCGTCCGCGACTCGCGGTAGCGGGCGCGGATGATGCCGTCGGCGATGTTCTGGGCATAGCCGTCGGGCCGGACATCGACCAGCTTGGCCGTGAAGTCGGTATCCAGGGCTGACGAGGCGGCGTACAGCACGACTGTCAGCGGGCCGGTCACCTCCAGGGGCTCGTCGAGCGGCGCGCCGGTATAGACCAGGACATCCTGGCGGCTTTCGACCTGGCGCTGGTCGGCCACGCCGACCGGAATGACCAGCGTATTGCCGCCACAGGTCGGGACCGGATCGGCCGGGTCGTAGCGAAAGTGATCGTCGGCCTCCTCGGCCGGCGGCTCGGGGCTGAGCGCGCCGTCGCCGTTCAGGCTGTTGGCCTGGCCCGCGCTGTGCAGGTAGTAGGGTACGTATCGGGTTCGGGCCAGCGGCCACTCGTACTCATCGCGCCACTGGTTGGTGCCCATGACAAACAGCCGAATCGGGGCTTCCTCGGAAATACCGGTGTCGATTCCCTTCAGCCAGTAGTCGAACCAGCGCAGCTGGACATCGTGCAGCTCAATCGAGGCGTTCGGCCCAAAGTCAATGTCACCGGTCCCGCCGCTGATCGGCGTGGTGTATGGAAACAGGTGCGCCCAGGGACCGATCAACAGCTTTTGTCCGCCGCGCGCCTGGGGGGTCATGGCCCGGGACTGGAGGCCGCAGAAATGGACGAAGGCGTCGCGCAGAAAAATATCGTACCACGAGCTGACGTGGAACATGGGGATGTTGATATTGCGGTGCTGGCGTTCGACATTGATCGCCCACCAGTACGGCCCGTCCTCGGGATGGGTCAGGTAATCGCGCAGATACGGCGCCACATCGTGCAGGATGTCGGCCCAGTCCATCAGCGGCAAACGGCGGTAGGCCTCGGGCGTCAGGGGATTGGCGAAGTTGATCGAGCGCTCCAGACTGGGCCGGATGCGCGGCCACAGTTCGTCTTTGATGCCCTTGCGGTCAATCGTGTTGCGGGCCAGAAAAATGGCGTAGGGCACCTGCCAGCCCAGGGACAGGGCGCCGCCGGTATGGTACACCCAGCTCTGGTGCGCGTCGGCCGCAGCCGAGACCGGAAATGCGCAGCGCAGGTGGGGTGGTCGGGTCGGGGCCAGCTGATACTGGGTGGCGCCGAGGTAGGACTGGCCCTGGGTGCCGACCAGACCGTTGCTGTAGGGCAGGCTGGCCGCCCACTCGACCGTATCGTAGCCGTCCTGGGCCTCGTCGATCAGGGCGTAGTACTCGCCCTCGGACTCAAACCGGCCCCGGCCGTCCTGAACAATCACCACATAGCCGCGGGCCGGAAAGTACTCGTGGTCGCCAAACAGCTCGGCCATGTGCTTGCCGTACGGCAGGCGGAGCAGGATGACCGGGAAGCGCCCCTCGGCGTCGGGCCGGTACACGTCGGCGTACAGCTTGGTGCCGTCCCGCATGGTGACACACACATTTTTTTCGGTTCGGATCGCGTATTGTGGACGACTGCCGTGTGGCATACACCCCTCCTTTTTCACCGCCTCTTATAGAAGCCCGCCGGGCAAAAGGCAATCCAAACCCGCATTGAGTCGTGCCTCAGTTATTGCCGCGTATCAGCCACAGCGGTCCGCTCTGACTATTGACGTTTGCGCCGGGAAAAATCCCCCTCAGTCCCCCTTTGGCAAAGGGGGAAGCACGAAGGCACAAGGAGGCCGGGAGGCAACCTCGTAGGGGCGGGTTTGAAACCCGCCCCTACCCGCTGCGGCCGGCCTTGTTGGGGTGCGGTCAGGCGTGCTACACCCGCCACAGACCACGACCGCACTGACAGGCTGGCAGCGCTCAGCGCGGTCTTGCGAGGACGCCATGCACTACTGGTTAGTCAAATCAGAACCGTACAAATACTCCTGGGATCAGTTCTGTCAGGACGGCTCGACCTACTGGGACGGGGTGCGCAACTATCAGGCCCGCAACAATCTGCAAGCCATGAAAGTCGGCGATCAGGTCTTGTACTACCACAGCAACGAGGGGTTGGCCGTTGTCGGGGTGGCCCGCGTCACCCGGGAAGCCTACCAGGACCCGACCACCGACGACGAGCGCTGGGTGGTGGTCGATCTGGAACCGGTCCAGGCCCTGGCCCGGCCGGTCAGCCTGCGTGAGATCAAGCAGGACGCCCGCTTGCAGGACATCGGCCTGATCAAACAGAGCCGTCTGTCTGTGATGCCGGTACGCAAAAAGGACTTCGACCTGATCGTCAAAAAGGGACAGGGTCAGCCGACCCGAAAAGCCTGATTCGCAGCGCGGGGACGCCATCCGGTCAAGAACATGAAAGAGCCGCAACGAAAGGCCCAGGCGACCTACAACGCCGCCGCTGACCACTTCGACGATCCAGCCAACGCCTACTGGGATCGCTACGGTCGGAGGACAGTCGAGCAGTTGCAGCCTCGTCCCGGGCTCAAGATACTGGACCTTGCCTGCGGTACCGGAGCATCCGCCCTGCCAGCGGCAGAGGCGGTGGGTCCGACCGGACAGGTCGTCGCCGTCGATGTAGCAGACCGGCTCTTGGCCCTTGCCCGAACGAAAGCGAAAGGCCGAGGTCTGGACCAGGTCGAATTTCGCAACGGCGACATGACCCGGCTGGGCCTGCCCGACACCAGCTTCGATACGGTCGTTTGCGTTTTCGGCATCTTCTTTGTTCCCGACATGCAAGCGCTCGTCGCCGAGTTATGGCGCATGGTACGGCCGGGCGGCAGGCTGGCAATCACCACCTGGGGTCCGAATCTCTTCGAGCCCATGTATTCCGCCTTCGATCAAGCCCTTCAAGATGAGCGGCCAGACCTGGTATCGGATTTCCGACCGTGGGACCGTCTCACGGAAGTTCACGCGGTGGAAAAGCTTCTTGCGGAGAGTGGGGCCGCAGCAATCGAGGTTATGGCCGAGGAGGGGCAGCAAGCCTTGGCGAGCCCCGAGTCCTGGTGGAGCGTCGTGCTCGGCTCAGGACTGCGTGCTGCGGTAGAAACGATGGGACCCGCGTCCGCAGCGCGGGTCCGAGCGCATAATTTCGCATTCATTCGAGCGCATGGCGTGGAGTCGATTACGACGAACGTGATCTATGGCAGGGCCACCAAGGCGCACGTGTGAGCTGCTTGGCCCGAGGAATTCGGCATCCCTATCGCTTGGCTTGACCCGCCGGGAGGGGTTCGCTAACGTCCGGGCTGAGGAGGGACCGCCATGCCATCACCTCGGTCGTACCTAGCCGCAGCCGTCCAAATGACGGCCTCAAGCTCAAAAGAAGAAAATCTGGCCAAGGCCGAAACCTTTGTCCGCCTGGCGGCTCAGCGGGGCGCCGCCCTTGTGGTCCTGCCCGAGGTGTTTGCCTGGCGCGGGCCGCGCAAAGAGGAACCGGCCCAACTCGAATCCATCCCCGGCCCGACCTCGGAGCGTCTGGCCGAGCTGGCTCGCAGCCTGGGCATCCATCTGCTGGCCGGCTCGTTCCTGGAGAAGACGACCGAATGGCGCGCCTACAACACCAGCCTGCTGTTCAGCCCAACCGGCGACCTGCTGGCCCAGTATCGCAAGATTCATCTGTTCGATATCGACCTGCCCGGGCAGGTCAGCATCAAGGAGTCGGACACCAAAAAACCGGGTCGCGAGGTGGTCACCGCCAGCACCGAGCTGGGGACGGTCGGCCTGTCAATCTGCTACGACCTGCGCTTCCCCGAGCTGTACCGTGGGCTGGCCGACGGGGGCGCCGAACTCATCTGCGTGCCGGCCGCCTTCACCTTTCCGACCGGGGCGGCCCACTGGGAAGCCCTGCTGCGCGCCCGCGCCATTGAGAACCAGAGCTATCTCATCGCGCCCAACCAGATCGGCAAAAACGTGTACGGCTTTGCCGACTACGGCAACTCGATGATTATTGATCCGTGGGGCAAGATCCTGGCCCGGGCGCCGGACAAAGAGTGCCTGATCACGGCCGAGATTGACCGTGATTATCTGGAGAAAGTCAGAAGGGAATTGCCATGCCTCGCGCATCGGCGGCTGTAGCGCCGGCTCCGGTCAAAGCTTTTTTCCGGGTCGTCAGCTGTAGCGACGCCCAGGCGCAGCTGGCAGCCTTCGCCCCCCTGACCCCAAGCGAAACCATTCCGGTCCTGAACGCCGACGGGCGGGTCCTGGCCAAGGCCCTGAGATCGTCGGTCCACCTGCCCCATTTCAACCGGGCCAATATGGACGGCTACGCCGTGCGGGCTCAGGACACGTTTGGCGCCTCGCCGAGTTTGCCGACCTATCTCAAACTGGTCGGGGTAATCGAGATGGGCCAGGAGGCCAAGCGGCGGCTCAAAAAGGGTGAGACCATGCGCATCTCGACCGGCGGCATGCTGCCGCCCGGCGCCAATTCCATGGTCATGGTCGAGTACACCGAGGAGATGGGCGACGGGACAATCGAAGTCCAGCGCAGCGTCTCGCCGTGGGAAAACATCCTGCGGGTGGGTGAGGACATCAAAAAAGGCGCCCCGATTTTTCCGGCCGGCCGCCGGCTCCACGCCCAGGACATCGGGGCGTTGACCGGGGTCGGGATTGCCAAGGTCACGGTCTACCGGCGGCCGGTAGTGGGCCTGATCTCCACCGGCGACGAGATTGTGCCTCCCGAAAAAACGCCTAAGCCGGGCCAGATCCGAAATGTCAACCAGTACTCGCTGCGGGCGATGATTGCCCAGGCCGGCGGCGAAGTGTGTGACCTAGGCGTGGTCAAAGACGACCGCCAAGCGTTTGAGAAAGCCCTGGCTCAGGCGCTCAAAAAGGCCGACGTAGTCATGATCTCGGGCGGCAGCTCGGTCGGCACAAAAGACATGGCGGTCGAGGTGATCTGTTCCTTTCCGCGCTCCGAGCTGTTCTTCCACGGCATCTCGATTGCGCCGGGCAAGCCGACTATTTTTGCCGCCGCGGCGGGCAAGCCGGTCATGGGCCTGCCGGGCCACCCGGTCTCGGCGCTGGTCGTGTTCTCACTGTTTGGCATGCCGCTGGTCCGCATGATGGGCGGGGAATCGGCTCAGGTGGCGTTCACCCCGGCCCGCACCACCCGGGCCCGGCTGAGCCAGAACATTCCGTCCGCCCCGGGCCGCGAAGACTACGCCCGGGTCACCCTCAGCGGTGCCAACGGCAGCCTGGCGGCCGACCCCGTGCCCGGCAAATCGGGCGCCATCTTCAGCCTCGTCCGTGCCGACGGCATGGTCCGCATTCCGCACAACGCAGAGGGTAAGGAGGCGGGCGAAGAGGTGGAGGTCATTCTGTTTTAGCCATGCCACAGCACCATCCCCATAAATCGAATACTCCTGAAAGGCGAACGAGGCTGACCGCCTCATCAGAAAGAGATCATCGTTCGTCTTCACGGAAACGCTACTTACAGAAGAAACCGCTGGGCGAAGCCCTGGCGCTTCTCCTCGATACCGTCACACCGCCACGACGAATGGAAACGGTGGCGGTGGAAGACGCCCTGGGCCGGACTACGGCCGAGCCCATCTTCGCCGTGCTGTCCGCCCCCCACTACCACGGGGCGGCCATGGACGGCATTGCGGTCCGCGCCGAGGATACCTTTGGGGCGAGTGAGTTTTCGGCCCTCAGCCTGACTGTGGTCAAGCCCGACACCAGGCGGCTCAGCTCCGACGGCCGCCCGTTTCAGTATGTGGACACCGGCAGCCCGCTGCCGGCCTGGGCCAACTCAGTCATCATGATCGAGCAGGTGTTCAAGAAGAGCGATACCGAGGTAGAAATCCGGGATGCCGCAACGCCCTGGCAGCACGTCCGCCTGGTCGGCGAGGACATTGTCGCCACCGAGCCGCTGCTGCCGCGCGGCCACACCCTGCGGCCCTACGACCTCGGCGCCCTGCTGGCCGCCGGCCACACCACTATTCCGGTTCTGGCCCGGCCAACGGTCGGCATCATTCCGACCGGCTCGGAGCTGATTGAACCGGGCGAGTTGGCCGAGCCGGGACGGATTATCGAGTTCAACTCGCGGGTGGCCGGCGCCTTTATTGAAGAGTGGGGCGGGCAGCCCAAACGCCGGCCTCGGGTTGTGGATGAGCTGGCCAAGATTGTCCGGGCGCTCAAAAAATCGGTCAGCGACAACGATGTCACCATCATCATTGCCGGCTCCTCGGCCGGTGAACACGATTTTACGCTACGCGCCCTGGAGTCGGTTGGCGAGGTCCTGGTCCACGGCATCGACGTCATGCCCGGCAAGCCGGCGATTCTGGCCGTCGTGGACGGCAAAGCGGTGATCGGTCTGCCCGGCTATCCGGTGTCGGCGGTCGTCATCTGTCAGCAGATTGTCCGCCCCCTGCTGGCCCACCTGCTGGGTCGGCCGGCCGAGGAGCCGCCTAAGATACAGGCTGTTCTGCCACGCAAGGTCCCCTCGCGGCTGGGTCTGGAAGAGTTTGTCCGGGTCAGTCTGGGCAAGGTCGGCGAGCGGCTGATTGCCAATCCGCTCGGGCGCGGTGCCGGGGTGATTACGACCATGGTCAAGGCCGACGGCGTGCTGCGGATTCCGCCGCTCGACGAGGGGCTGAACGCCGGCCAGGAGGTGCTGATCGAACTCCTGCGCCCGGCCGAGGAGATTGCCCATACCATTCTGTTCACCGGCAGCAACGACCTCACCATTGGTGTGCTCGACGACCAGCTGCGGGGTCAGCACCCGGGGTTCAAGATTTCGGCCAGTAATGTCGGCTCGCTGGGCGGCCTGGTCGCTCTCAAACGCGGCGAGGCGCATATCATCGGCAGCCATCTGCTCGACCCGAGCAGCGGGACCTACAACCTGCCCGACCTCAAAAAGCAGGGGCTGGTGTCCAAGGTCGTGGTGCTGAACCTGGTGATCCGCGAGCAGGGGCTGATCGTGCCCAAGGGCAATCCCAAAAAGCTGCGCGGCATCAAGGATCTGGCCCGCAAGGGCCTGCGCTTTGTCAACCGTCAGTCCGGAGCCGGCACGCGGATCTTGCTCGACTACACACTGGCCAAACTCGGCATCAGGCCGGACGCCATCCACGGCTATGAGCACGAAGAGGTCACCCACATGGCCGTGGCGGTCGCCGTGGCCAGCGGCCTGGCCGACACCGGACTCGGCGTCAAATCGGCCGCCAGAGCCCTCGGTCTGGACTTTATCCCGGTCGAGCGCGAGGACTACGACCTCATTTTTCTCAAAGACTTCTTCAACACCGACGCCGGCCAAAAACTGGTCGCGGTGATCCGCTCCGACGCATTCAGACGGGCGGTCGAGCGCCTCGACGGCTATGACACGGCCAAGACCGGCAGCCTCAAAAGCCCGGCGCCCAAACGGACTGACAAGAAACGGGCGGGCAAGAAACCCGCAGCCCGGCGCACCGCGTAGGGCTGCGTTCCGTTTTCCTCTGCCATGATTGATCCATGATCGACTTCAGCCCGCCCGCCCATGTCCAGACCGCAGTCGGCGATATCAGGCGCTTTATCGCCGACGACATCAGGCCCATGGAGCGCGAGCTGGCCGACTACCTGACCAACGAACACCTGTACCTGCAAGCCGACGGCCGTCTCGCCCCGCCGATCCTGGCCGCCCAACGCACCATCCGCAAAATGTCTGCCAAGCGTGGCCTGTACGCCCTGCACATGCCGACCGAGGTCGGCGGCGGCGGTTTCAGCCTGACCGATATGTTCTTTGTTCACGAGGCCGTCTACCAGCACGGCATTGGGCTCAGCCAGTGGATGCTGTCGTGGACCGAGGGACCCAACCAGATGCAGATGTGGCTGAGCGAGGAGCAACAACAGCGCTACCTGTTGCCGCTGGTCCGGGGCGAGCAGACCGCCGCCTACGCCATCACCGAGTATCGGGGCGGCTCGGACGTACTGGGCATGCAGACCCGGGCCGAGCGGCGCGGCGACGGGTGGAGCATCAATGGCACCAAAGCCTATATCACCAACGCCCAGTACGCGGACCAGATCTTTGTCTGCGCGCTCACCGCACCCGACAAGGGTAGTGCGGGCGCGACCGCCTTTATCGTTGAGAACGACGCTCCGGGCCTCGGCATCGGTCGCACGTATCGGACGATCATGGACGACGGCATGACCGGCGAGCTGATCTTCGACGACTGCCGGGTGCCGCTGGACAACACCTGGGGACGCGAGGGTCAGGGCTTCTACCTCAGCATGGGCATGATCAACTGGATTCGCGTCCGCCGGGGCGGCATGTGCAGCGGCCTGGGTCAGTATCTGCTCGACCGCTGCATCGACTACACCAAAAACCGCCAGGCGTTTGGCGGCCGGCTGAGCCGTTTCCAGGCCCTGCAGTGGATGATGGTCGATTCCTATCTCGACGTGCAGGCGATGCGCAGCATGGCCTTGCAGAGCCTGTGGAAGGCCGACCAGGGCGATCTGTGGGCGCTCAAGGTTGACCCACAGCTGATCCAGACCGTGTGTGGCCTGAAAGTCTTCTGTGACGAGGCTCTGTACCGGGTCGCCGACCGGGCGGTGCAGCTGCACGGCGCCTACGGGCTCAGCAAGGACTCGGGGATTGAAAAAATCTTTCGGATTGCCCGCAACCTGCGCATTCCGGGCGGCACGGACGAGATCCAGCGGGTGAATATTGCCAAGGCCCTGGGTCTGTGAGGGCGTGTATTCAAATGGTTCACGCCGGACGAACCACTTCGAGTTTCAAGCCTGTCGCCCGAACGACCGGAGCCAGGGTTGACCAGCGCGGCTTACCCTTGGCCGACAGCACGCGATACAGACTCTCCCGGGGAATCCCCGCCCGTTTGGCGACCGCCGCCATGCCCTGCGCCTCGGCGACTTTCCGCAGCGCTTGCAGGAAGACCGCCGGCTCTTCGTCCTCTGCCGCTGCCGTCAGATAGTCGGCGCTGAAACCGGGATCTTTGAGCTGTTCACGCAGCCACTCGTTGTGCTTCACCTTTTTCATGATCCTGTCGCTCACAGCTGCCCAACAATGCGGCAAGGTGGACCAGCGGGGGCATTTGCACAGAAACCTACGGTTTGGCGAATGTTGACCAACAGCATCACAGGATTTTCAGCCATTGCCTCGTGCTCTCGATAAGGAATCCGCCCCCATAGGTGAGGGTTGGCCCATGTTTCAGATCGATGCGGCCCACACCGCCGCGAAAGACCGGAGTCCACAGCGCGAGATTCGTCGTCTCGCCACCGTCGTTCACGGATGGAACAAGGGATTCTGCACCTGGAATCCCTTGAACGAGTGGGCGATGCTCATCGCGCCGAGCGCAAACACCAGTACGACGGTGACGCTGACGACTCCCACAGACTTCCGTAGTCGGGGGTTTTTGCCCGCCCCCTCGAAAAGGTATAGTAGCGCGCGTCATCCGGCGAGAATCCGTCGCACGGGGCCATGGGCTAAGCACCACGCGTACTCTTTCCTGAGCGAGTCGTCTGATTCGCCACCAGCGTAACCGCCGTTTTTAGAGACGAGATTAGTCCGTTCAGGTCACGTCGGCTCTTCGCGCTATATTTGAATGCCATAGCTGCTGTCACAAAGAAATGGGCGAATTGGTTGAGACTTTGCCCTGACGCTTCTATCTGCTTTGTGTACGGCGACAGCAGGCGCGTAATCAGTTTCGTGTGGCGAGCATGGGATTCCGCGAGAGCGTCTCTCCCAGCTTCGTTGTGCCCGCTGATCAGATCCTCAGCGTCACCTGATGTTTGTAAGAGCTCAAAGGATTTGATGATGGTTTCCGCAAAATAGACGTCGAGTTGCGCCTCCAGGGATTCGCACGCGCCAAGGCGTGCTTCGACCTGAGACAGGTTGTGATCGGTGATGTGACGTACCGACGCAACGATCAACTGATCCTTGCTTCCAAAGACATCGTACAGCGTCTGCCGTGAGACTTTGGCTTCTTGAGCGATGTCAGCCATCGCCGTTTTTCGGGCTCCGTATCTCACGAAGGTGCGGATGGCGGCTTCAACAATCTTTGTTTCTATGTCAGACATATGCGCCCTGTACGTGGCTCCTCGTGTTTTAGGGAGCTAATTGTAGCAAAAATGGACTACTTGACAATACTCATATTTATGTAAAACTACAACTTTACAGATGTCGTTAGTTTGTACACCCAGAACGCATTGGAGGATGGTGAGCGAGCCCAGATTCTAAGCCTGAATGCAGCTCATGTTTTTAAGTTTGCAATTCCTGCGCGCTGTCTGAAGCACGCAGGTGCAGCAGCCGTTGCCTCGGCAGTGGCGTATCGAGAGGAGAGCACATGGAGAACAACAGGAGTCAGAAGGTCATTTTGATTACGGGCGCCTCTTCCGGCATCGGTAAGGAGTCAGCCAAACAGCTCGTCTCAAAAGGGTATCGCGTATACGCGGCAGCCCGGCGACTTGAGCAGATGCAAGATCTTGAAGCACTCGGATGCGCGACGATCAGGATGGACATCTCGAAAGAAGAAGAGGTGGAAGAAGTCGTCGGCAACATCTTGGACGAAGCAGGGACAGTTGATGTGCTCGTCAATAACGCAGGGTATGCAACCCAAGGGCCAGTCGAAGAAATGCCTTTGGAGGATGCCCGGGCAATCTTCGATGTCAACCTGTTCGGACTTGGGTACCTCACGAAGCTGGTCCTACCCGGCATGCGGGAACAGGGCGCAGGGAGGATCGTTAATATTGGCTCTGCAGGCGGGAAGGTCTATCTGCCTTTGAGTGCCTGGTATATCGCGTCCAAGCATGCATTGGAAGGCTGGAACGATTGCTTGCGCACGGAGTTAAAGCAATTTGGGATTGACGTCGTGTTGATTGAACCCGGCGCCATTGCTACGGAGTTCAACGGTGTGGCCATGAGCTCCATATTAGAAAGATCGGGCGATGGCCCGTACGGCAAGTTGGCCCATGCGTATGTCAATCTGGACGTACCAGAATCACATCCGTCCGTCATCGCGGATGTGATTGTGAAGGCGGTTGAGACAAAAAAGACGAAATACCGCTACGTCGCTGGAAAGATGGCTAGGACAACGATCGGAATGCGGAAGTGGTTGGGGGACAAAGCGTACGACCGGCTTCTCGACACCATTTACAAAGTGTAGACATCCCTAGCTCTACGCTGAGGTCTCTCAACAAGGAATCAATCAATGAGCAATCGTACCGTTGGTTTCGTTGGTCTCGGCGCGATGGGTGAACCCATGGTCGCCCGGGAACAACGGTGCTCCTCATGCGCACGATAATCTCTTTTTGTGAGTGATGAACATGACACTATTGCATGCAAAATGGTTTCTGTCGCTATTGCTGCTGACTGTGGGGGGCTGTCATTCTGTGTATACAGAACTGACGATCCCAGCCGGTCCCGAAGAAATTTGGCCCATCTTAACAGATGCCCCGGGATATCAAGAGTGGAACCCGGTCTTTGTTCACGTCGAAGGTGAATACCGGGAAGGGGGAACGCTCCAATATCAGATGAAATCCCCTGACAGTGAACAAATGGCTGTGCAGGCGACCGTGAAAAAATTGGTTCCCAACAAAGAGTTGAACCAATATGGCGGCTTTCCTGGAGTTTTGACCTTTAGCCACACCTATCTTCTGGAACCTGTCGATGGAGGGACTCGCGTCATTCAAAAGGAGGAATACCGCGGCATATGGGTGCCGTTTTGGGATTCGAGTTGGGTGGAGCCAGCCTATAATAAAGTGAATGAAGCCCTCCAGGACAGGGTGGCGCAGTTGAAGGAGAATGGACGACCATAACTACCGTGCCTCGGCAATCTGCATCACCTCCATCGTCTACGGGGAGGCACTCGGTGCGCTGAGATAGCGATAGACACTGGCTTTGGAGAGTTGGTAGTCCGCCATTAAGATTTTAATGAGTGTTCCTTTCTTGCGTCGGCGTCGCAGTTCCGTGGTCTTTTGGGGAGTCAACTGCTTTTGCCGGCCGAAGTGCACGCCGCGCGCTTTGGCTTGCTGTATCCCATCCATCTGGCGCTCGGCCCGAATCTCCGTCTCAAACTGCGCAATGGCTCCCAACATATTGAACAGCAAGCGGCCGGTCGCATCACTGGTGTCGATATGCTGATCGAGGACCTGAAGATGGACCTGTTTGCGAGCGAGCTCGTCGGCAATCTGACACAGATGCAGGGTCGAGCGCGCCAAGCGGTCTAAGCGCGTGACGACGAGTGTATCGCCTTCTCTTACGTACTCCAAGCAGGCGTGTAGCCGGGGCCGCTTGTGGGTCGCACCGCTCTTTTTCTCTTGAAAGAGTTTATCGCAGTGTTTGAGCTTCTCACGCTGAACGGCCAGACTTTGGCCTACTGAACTGACGCGCGCATACCCGACCAAGGCCATCGCTTGACTCCTCGTGTTTCAGTATGTCTCAGGCTATGTGCGAAGGCCACAATGAGACATGAATTGAGACACGTCAAGAGCAGTGTCTTGGAAGGTCTACCTTTGGAGACGCTGCGCTCCCCTACAGAAAGGTCCTCTCTATGCCCATGCCCGAACAGTTTTTACCCAACCGCAAGCGCACGCAGCCCATCTCCCTGCCTCACGACTTTTCCGACGAAGAGATGGACCGCGACTGGTTTTTATCCGCAAAGGATAAAACCGAGATCAACAAGTATTGGCGCAGCTTCCGATTGGGGATCGCCGTCCAGCTCTGCGCGGTCCGCTTATATGGGCGCTTCTTGACCGGTCTCCAAGACCTTTCGCCACGCATTCTTAACCACCCCGCCAGCCAGCTCGCGCTGCCTCCGACCCTCACGATTGAAGAACCCGAGCGAGAAGCGACGGCATTGGAGCAGCGCAAGAATATCCTCCGCTATCTGGGCTTTCAGCGCTTCGATAACACCCGTCAAGCGCAGCTCCAGAGCTGGTTGGAAGAGCAGGCCAAACAGTACCGTCATAAGCTGCCCCGCCGGGTGTTCTTTGCCGATCAAGGCGAATTCACCACCGGCGATTATGAGGCGCTCATGAACAAAGCCAGCTGCTTGAGTCTGGTGTCGAACGCCATCCTGTATTGGAATACGCTCAAGATTACGGACATTGTGGACCAGCTCAGACAGCAGGGGGAAGCAATTGAGGACGAGACCTTAGCGCATGTCTCGTTGTTGCCATTTAAGCATGTCCTGCCCAATGGCACCTATTTTTTTAACGACGACTATCCGAGGGCATTTGGCCAGAAAGGTACGGTTCTGACTCCAGGACGCCGCCCGAAACCGTAGGTTTCTGTTCAAATGCCCCCGCTGGTCCAAGGTCTCAAACAGCATCTTCCCTGCACTTGCACCTAGGTTTGATATCTTTTGTAAATTTCCTGGTCTGAGAGAGCTGTTTCATTGCTCCCAGCTCTCGAACATGTCTTCCAGCGTGTCGAAGGTTTCCACATCCTCCCCCGTGCGGCTTTTCTCAAGTGTCTGTTTTGTCAAGGCATTCGGAATCAGGATGGGAAACGGCAGGCCCCCATGCAGACAGATCTGGCGGTAAAAGAGCCGAATTGCCTCAGTGGGGGTAAGACCGAGTTTTCGGAGTACACTTTCGGCCTGCTTCTTGGTCTGCGGCTCCACACGCGCATGGACGACGGCTGATTTATTCATGCGGTCCAGCGTGTCACACATGCAACACACCATCAAGCTTGTCCCATCGTCATTGACCCACCCCCGCCACCTTGACAATCCCTCTGCTTGCTCCAGGTTGTTCTGCTATAAGCGTCCAGGTTTCCACAGGATATACTCCTACAGAAAACGGAGATACCGTCGGCATCTCGTGTGTGACCGAGTTATGTCGCTCCAACAGTCATCAGCGCGCACAGTACGGATACGAGATAGTGCGTTTAGCATCAATATCGTGACCGTTGTTCAGAGAGTACCATAGTGGTACCATCGGCGGGATGCCGCCGAAAATTCGAGAGCTGATCAAAGACTTGGAAGCGGCTGGATTCGTCAACAGAGGCGGAAGAGGAAGCCACAGAAATTTCAAGCATCCACAAGGCGTTCGTATCACCATCAGCGGCAGACTGGGGAGCGATGCCCAGGCGTACCAAGAGCGCGAGGTGAAGAGAGCCATAGACAGAGTCCGTCATGAAAAAGAGTGATCGCTACCTGAAAATCGTCGAATGGTCCGACGAGGACCAGTGCTATATCGGAAGAGCCCCCGGCGTCATGCTGGGTGGGGTACACGGCCGGAATGAGGCCGAGGTGTACGCCGAACTGTGTACGGCCGTAGAAGAGTGGATACACATCCAGGAGACCGATGGCGACCCGCTCCCGCCCGAGACCGCAAACAAGACGTATTCGGGCAAATTCAACCTGCGGGTAGGCAAAGTCCTGCACCAACGGCTGGCCGTCGCTGCCCGCAAAGCCGACCAGAGCCTGAATGCATTTTGTGTCAAAGCCCTCGAAAAGGCGCTTGGCGGCTAGCAGCCTATTGATGAGAGTATACTCTTCAGAAGCTCTTTCTCGTTGCCTTATGGTCAGATTGCCCGCAACCTACGCATTCCGGGCGGCACGGACGAAATCCAGCGGGTGAATATTGCCAAGGCCCTGGGGTTGTGAGGGCGGTCAGTCAGGTCGCTCACGTCACGCGAACCACTTCGATCTTCAAGCCCGTTGCCCGAACGACCGGAGCCAGGGTTGACCAGCGCGGGTTGCCCTTGGCCGACAGCACGCGATACAGACTTTCCCGGGGAATCCCCGCCCGTTTGGCAACCGTCGCCATGCCCTGCGCCTCGGCGACTTTTCGCAGCGCTTGCAGGAAGACCGCCGGCTCTTCGTCCTCTGCCGCCGCCGTCAAATACTCGGCGCTGAAACCGGGATCTTTGAGCTGTTCACGCAGCCACTCGTTGTGCTTCACCTTTTTCATGATCCCGTCGCTCACTTCCAGCTCACAGTACGTCACAGTCTTGACCGCCAGTCCTTCAATCGCGCCTTCGCCGCTGCAATGTCAGACTGTTGCGTCCCCTTGGTGCCACCACACAGCAGCAAAATGACGTGCTTCTGGGTCGTGGCAAAGTAGACGCGGTACCCAGGGCCATAATTAATCCGCAGTTCCATGACTCCACCCTTCACTGATCGACAGTCACCCAGCAAACCGAATTCGAGGCGTTCAACCCGCGCCGCGATCCGCGCTACTGCCCTCTGGTCTCGCAAGCTGCTCAGCCAGGCATCAATCAAATCTCGCCCGTCAGCATCGGTGTAGTGGAGAACTTCAGCCATAGAAGTCTTGGAAACTGTAACTTATTCGTTACATATGTCAAGGCATTGTTATGGCTAGGTCCAGGAAGTCGATGGCGACCCGCTCCCGCCCGAGACCGTAAACAAGGCGTATTCGGGCAAATTCAACCTGCGGGTAGGCGAAGCCCTGCACCAACGGCTGGCCGTCGCTGCCCGCAAAGCCGATCAGAGCCTGAACGCATTTTGTGTCAAAGCCCTCGAAAAGGCGCTTGGCGGCTAGCAGCCTCCCGCCACCTTGACAATCCCCCGCCTGCCCCATACTGCGTCCGAATGAAGACCTCCCCCGCGGCGACCAGGGAACTGGCCGCTCCCCCTCCCCCGGCTCCCGCACCGCGCATCTTTTACGGCTGGATCGTACTCGGCCTGGCCTTTACCGTCCTGTTTTTCGCCTACGGCATTCAGTTCACGTTCGGGGTGTTCATGCCGGCCATTGAGGCCGATACGGGCTGGGATCGGGCCAGCCTGTCCCTGCCCTATGCCCTGTATGTGTTCCTGTACAGCGCCCTGGGAGCCGCCAGCGGCTGGGCGACTGATCGCTGGGGGCCGCGGGTGGTGATCCTGAGCGGGGGATGTCTGCTGGGCGGTGGTATTCTGCTGACCAGCCAAGTGCAGGAGCTGTGGCAGCTGTATGTCAGCCTCGGGCTCATTGCCGCCATGGGCATGAGCGCAGCCTTTGTGCCGTGCAACTCCACGGTCGTACGCTGGTTCATACGGCGCCGGGGCCTGGCTCTGAGTATTTCAACCAGCGGCGGCAGCATGGGCAATTTCCTTTTTCCGCCGCTTGCCGCCGCCCTGATCGGCGCCTATGGCTGGCGTTCGGCGTATCTGATTCTGGGCAGTGTCGGCCTGACCGTCATCGGCCTGTGCGCGGTGTTCATCGTGCGCGATCCACAACAGCTGAACCTCCAGCCGGACGGCGCTGCCCCGGCGCCGGCACAGGAAGAGCCGCACCCCCATACCGTTTCCGGAGCGGGCTACACGCTCGCCGAGGCGCGCGGGACGCTTTCTTTCTGGCTACTGAACCTCGTGTTTACCCTGACCTGGCTGGTCGTGTTCATGCCGTTTATTCACCTCGTTCCGTTTGCCATCGACCTGGGCGTGCCCCAGGTTGGGGCGGCCACGGTGATGAGTGTGATGGGTCTCGGCAGTCTGAGCGGCCGGCTGCTGAGCGGCGCCATCTCCGACCGCCTGGGACGCCTGCCGACCCTGGGCATCAGCCTGGCCCTGCAAATGCTGGCCTTTATCGGCTTTATGCTGAGCAGCGATCTGCGCCTGCTGTACCCCAGCGCGCTGATCTTCGGCGTGGCCTACGGCGGGGCGGCCACCCTGTTTCCGGCCATTGTGGGAGATTTTTTTGGTCTGATATCGGTCGGCGCGATTGTCGGTTTCATCTTTGCCGTTGCCGGCTCGACCGCCGCCTTCGGTCCCTATATCGCCGGCTACATCTATGACGCCAGCGGTTCGTATACCACGGCTTTTCTGCTCGGAGCGGGGCTCAATCTGCTCGGTCTGGGGGTGCTCTTTTTTGTCAGAAAGCCGCCGGCCAAGGGGATCGCGCCAGCCCCTGCGGCAGCTGTTCACAGCAGGTGAGCCTTGCGTCGCTCTTGTTGTTTGCCGTCACTCAGGATATGGCACACCCCAAGTCCAGGCCAAGTCCAGGCCAAGTCCAGGCCAAGTCCAGGCCAAGTCCAGGCCAAGTCCAGGCGAGGAGGAAGCCATGCTACGTGCACGGGTGAACAGCGTCGAGTTAGTCTACGAGCTGAACGGCTCGGGCGAGCCCCTGGTCTTGATTCACGGGGCACAGAGTGACCGGAGTATTTTTGCCGGACTGCTGCCCAGCTTCACTGATCGGTTTCAGGTCTTGAGCTTTGATCAGCGCGGCTCGGGTCAGAGCGACAAGCCCGACATGGACTACACCATCGGCCTACTGGCCGATGACACCGCAGCCCTCATGGAGCAGGTCGGGTTCGATTCAGCCCATATCATCGGCGTGTCCATGGGCGGCATGATCGCCCAGGAGTTTGCGCTCCGCCACCCGGCCAAGGCGCGCAGTCTGGTCCTCGGCTGCACCACCCCCGGCGGTCCCCAGGCTGTCCCGCTGTCCGGCGAGGGCATCGCCAGCGCTTATTCCACCAAAGAGATGTCGGCCGAAGAGCGCGGCCGAGCCCTGGCCGAGGCAGCCTTCACCACGGGCTATATCGAGGCCCACCCGGAGGTCATCACGGCCATGATTGAGGCCCGCCGCAACCGGCCGATTGATACGGTCGGCTTTGGTCATCGGATGAAAGCCGCCTTCAGCCACGATACCTACGACCGCCTGCCCAACATCGCCTGCCCGACCCTGGTGCTGACCGGCAAACAGGACGCCCTGATCGCCTGGGAAAATTCCACCTTGCTGGCCGAACGGATTCCCGGCGCCGAGTGTGTGGTGCTGGAGCCGGCCGGGCATGTGTTCTGGATTGAACAGCCCGAGCAGTCGCGTCGGGCCATCCTGGATTTTTTGCACCACCACACCGCATGAAGGACGCCATATGTCACAGCGACAGCTGACGAAAGACAGCCAGGCCCGCACCCTGCGCGGCTGGATGCTGGGTTTGCACGCCACCCATATCATCGACGTTGGCGGGCGGCTGGGCTATTTTTCGGCCCTCCGCCAGCGGGACGGCAGGGCAACCGCAGCCGAGTTGGCGACCGCCCACGACCTCGACCCGTGGCGTACTGCGGTGTGGTGTAAAGCCGCCTGCACGGTCGGTATTCTGCGGGCGACCGACGAAACGGCTGACACCGCCTACAGTTTTGCGCCGTTCATGGACGAACTGCTGGCCGACAACGCGCCCGACCTGCTGACCTCGCACGTGCTGGCCAGCCTATCCCGCGACTATCCGGGCTATCCCGAGGCGTTTCGGACCGGGGCGACCAAGACCTTTCACGACCACGACGAGGACTTCTTCGCCCACCAGGGGCGGATTTCGGCGCTGCGTGCCCCGCTTATACTGGCCGCCGCCCGGCAACTGCCCGGCGTCGAAGAGCGTCTGAGTGCGGGCGGCACGATCATGGATATCGGCTCGGGCAGCGGGACGGTCCTGGTCAGCTTTGCCGAAGCCTTTCCCGGCTGTCAGGTAATCGGCATCGAGCCCCTGCCGTATTTTGTCCACAGCTCACGCCAGCGCCTGGCAGAGCGGGGTCTGGCCCAGCGGGTCCGGGTTGAATCGGTCGGCGGCGAGGGGATGGACTTCGCGCAGACTGCCGATCTGATCACCATGGTCCAGGTCTTCCACGAGCTGCCGGATACGGAAAAAATCGCCATTCTGCACCGCTGCCATCACGCCCTCAAACCCGGCGGCAGCCTGCTGCTGGTCGACCGCTGCGCGCCGGAGAGCGCCCAGGACATTCAGGACCGGCGCTTCAGCATGAGCATCCTGGAGCAGTGGTTCGAGGTCACCTGGGGCAATATCGTCAACACCCGGAGCGAAATCCTGGCCATGCTGGGCCAGACAGGCTTCAGCGTCAGCCAGGAAAACCCCGACATGGTGCCGACCTATTGGTCGTTTGTGGCAAACAAGGGCTGAGGGTTGGAGGCGGGGAGCGTCGTATGTCTCGACTTGGCATGGTGGTGTATCACGGGATTGAGAGTGGCGCCGAGCTGGCCGAGTACGGTCGGATTGCCGAAGGGGCGGGGTTTGACTCGCTGTGGGTCACCGAGCGCTATTTTCACGAGGAAACCTTTTCACTGTTAGGCTATCTGGCGGCCGTGACCCGAACGCTCACGCTCGGCGTTGGGGTGGTCAATCCGTATACCCGCAACCCGGCCCTGCTGGCCATGGCCGCAGCGACTCTGGACCGGCTCAGCGGCGGGCGGCTGGTGCTGGGACTGGGCCGCAGCGAGCCGGCGGTCATTCAGGACAAAATGGGCATTCGCTACGGCAAGGCCGGCGCGGCCATGGAGGGCGCGGTCAGCCTGCTGGGCCGCCTGCTGTCGGGCCAGCGGGTGAGCGCCACGGCCGGTCCGTTCAGCCTGACCAACGCCAAGCTGTCGCCCGAGCCGATTCGGAAGACGCCGATTTATCTGGCCGCCATCGGCCGCAAGGGCCTGGGGCTGACCGGCGCGATTGCCGACGGGGTGGTTCTCAACGCCTATGTGCCGACCAGCTATGTAGGCTATGCGGTCGAAGAAATCCGTAGCGCCGCGCGTGCCGCAGGCCGCGACCCGGCCGCGATTGACATCAGCTGCATGCTCGTCGTCCGCCTCACCGACGAACCGCAGCGGCTGTACCCGGGGCTGAAGAGGCGGCTGGCGCGTCTGTTGGACGAGGATTTTGTGGGAGAAATCCTGCTCGAAAAAGGCGGTTTTGACCCTGGCGTTCTGGTACCTCTGCGGGCGGCCTACCGCAGCCGGGATGAGGAAACTGCGGCCAAACTGGTAAGCGACGAGATGGTGAGAGCGTTCTATGTGATCGGGCCGGCCGAGACCTGCAAGGAGCGCATCAACGCCTACCGGGCGGCCGGGGTTGACGCGCCCCTGCTGTTGCCACGTCTGGAGGATTATCGCAAGGTGGCCGAGGCCCTGCGGGACTAACTCTCGTCAGCCTTCACCCCGCCGGCCGCCGGCCAGCGTGCTTGGCAAAGCCATATTTTTAACATTTGACTTTTGCCCTTTGACTTTCCCCTCACTCCGTCCGACTGGCCTTCACCCCGGCCAAGAAATCAAGCACGGCCAGCCCAAAAGCATCGTTCTGGTCTCCGGCCACCATATGGCCCGCGCCCGAGACATCCGCGTACTGGGCGTGGGGTACGGCGTGACGAAACTCGTCGGCGGTCTCTTCACTGACCACATCGCTGATTTTTCCACGGACCAGCAGGGTCGGGACGGTCAGGCCCCGGGCGGCCGCCAGCATCCGCTCGGGGTCACGGCGCAGCCGGGCCGGGCTCAGCATCTGGGGGTCCCAGTGCCAGCGGTAGCGGCCGTCCTCGCCCTGGCGCAGATTTTTTTCGAGGCCGCTCAGATTCTTGGGTCGTGGCCGGTGGGGCAGATAGGCGGCTACATAGTCGGCCGCCTCTTCGAGGTCGGCAAAGCCATTGGGCCGGCCGGTCATGAAGGCTCGGATGCGGTCAACCCCCTCCTGCTCTACCCGGGGCGTGATATCCACCAGCACGACGGCCGAGCTGACCGGCTCGGCCGACTCGCCCTCGGTCAGCAGCGAGGTCATGCCGCCCAGCGAGGCGCCGATCAGGACCGGCCGCTGGCTGAAATGGCCCAGGACTTTATGCAGGTCCGCCACATAGGCGTCGATATTATAATTGCCGTCCGGCGCCCAGTCGCTGTCGCCGTGGCCGCGCAGGTCAATCGAGACCGCATACCAGCCCTGCTCGGCCAGGGTCCGCGCCGTCCCGCCCCAGGCGTAGCGGGTCTGTCCCCCGCCGTGCAAGAGCAGAACGGGCGGAGCGTCGCTCGCCCCCCAGGCATCGGCGGTCAGCCTCAGTTGAGTCTCGACCTGATAGTGGATCTTTTGCGGAGAACCGGTGTTGTGTCCTACCATCGCACTTCCTTGTGTCTCAAAATGATGCCGCAGCCTAACAGGACGACGGGTCCGAGACAAGTCTTATCCAACTGAACGCTCAGTCAGCCAGCCCCGCCTATTGACCCGGCCGAGAGAATTGAGTACCGAGCTAGGAGCACCTGACGGGTGTTGAGAAAGGAACGGACAGGATGGCTGACAGCGCAAGTTTTGCGGCCGACCCGCGCTACGCGGGCTGCGACCAGATCACGACGGTCGGCACCGGGGTGCTCAACAGCCGACGCGCGTTTCGGGCGCAGTCTCAGCTGGTGTGGGCGGTTCAGGGTGCGGGCAGAGCCTATCTGCAACGGCGCCCCGGCTCTGCACCCGGCCCGGACGCCACTCCCTGGCAGCGGCTCCAGTCGGCCTATGGACGGATCAGGGTACCGATTCCTGAGGGTCATGCGGCCCGCAGCCGGGTTGCCCGGCTTGAGGTCGGCGACGCCGCCGACCTGATCTACATCGGGGTTGAGGACCTGGACGCCGGCGGCCTGGGCTCAAAGTTTGTCGTGGCTTTTTCTGAGCGTCCGGCTGCGGTCGAGAACCTGCCGTCGCTGGCCAGCCTGCCCGATCACAGCTGGCAACCAGCCGTCCTGCCGACCGACCAGGCGCTGCGCTGGTTGGGGCCGCCGGCCGAGAGCATCGAAGCCCTGGCGGTCCAGGCGAGTCTGATGTCGATCAACCGTTCCAAAGCGTTTGACCGTCAGCTGGGCGTGGCGCCGGATCAAACCGGAAAGGGTAGACGTTTGTATATGGCGCTCGACCTCCGCATTGACCGCCTGGCAGACTGGCCCCACACGCCTGACGAGCCGCTGGTGGCCTACCACCGGACCGATCTATTACAGCCGGACTCCGGCTCACACCTGCACCAGCTGTTGCTCGCTCCGGTCGCTAGCCAACAGGTCTTGTGTCGGGCGGTGGTGCACATTGTGCGGATAGGGCCGCGCCAGGACACGGCGCGGCCGTGGGGGACGATTACTGCCGCCGGGGTGGCCACCAAGCCGCAGCGGCTGGACGGACTGTTCTTTTACCCGGCGCTCGACTTTGTGGCCTGAGAGAAATCGGCCGGCGCTCGGCCCTTGGTAAAGACAAAGCTCTGGCCCATATCCGCCCGTATATTCTTCATATGGGTGACGTACTTGGGGAAGCCGCCGTTGTAGTTGCCGTCCTGGCGACGCTGAAACTCACCCTCGAAGTTGTAATAGCCCGGCGTGCAGTCCTGGTTGCGGGTCGTCTTGCCGCGGTGGGCGATGACTTCCTGCACCCACCACTCCTCGGCCTCGGGGGTGGCATCAATGGACTGGTAGCCGTGGCGACGGACGTGGTCGATACAGGCCGCGATATGATCGCCCTGGGACTGGAGCATATCGGTCAGGTTGAACTGAAACGAGGCCTGGTAGCCGCCCATGATGAACAGGTTGGGGTAGCCCTGGGAGTGGATGCCGAGCAGGGTGCGGATGCCGCTGCCGTACTTGTCGGTCAGGTCCAGGCCGCCCTCACCCCTGATCTGGTTGTAGATGCCGGTCTTCTGGACCTCAAAGCCGGTGGCGTAGATCAGCAGATCGAGCTCGTACTGCTTGCCCTCAAACACCGATACCCTTACCGTGGGTATCGACCAGATGGACGCTGGGGCGGTTGAAGGTCGGCAGGTAGTCGTTGTGAAAGCAGGGGCGCTTGCACATGAACATATACCACGGCTTGAGCGCCTCGGCCGTGGCTTTGTCCTTGACGACTTCGTCGATGCGTTTGTGGATACGCATCATGTAGTCGATGTTGGCGTTCTCCTGGCGCTTGATCTTCTCCTCGCGGGACATGGCGGCACGCTCGGCTTTCTGCTCAGGGGTGAGCCGGGGCCCCCGCATGGCCCGCTCGCGGCGCTTGGCCTGCCAGCCCGGCTTGAGCGTGCGTGCCCAGTCGGGGTCGGTCTGCCAGTCGTCCCGAATGTCGATTGAGGACGGGGTGCGCTGAAAGACGTACAGCTCCTTGGCCGCCGCGCCCAGGCCGGGAATGGCCTGGACTGCAGTCGCCCCGGTGCCGATGATGCCGACGACCTTATCTTGCAGACCCGACAGGTCGTCCTTGGTGTACTCATAATCCCAGCGTGAGGTGTGGAAGGAGTAGCCCTGAAAGGTCTCCATGCCCGCGATCTTGGACAGCTTGGGCTTGGACAGGGTGCCGTTGGCGCAGATCACAAACCGTGCCCGCATATGGTCGCCCCGGTCGGTGCGCAGGTGCCACAGCTCTTCTTCTTCGTTCCACACCGTAGAGGTCACGGTGGTCTGGAACACGGCCAGCTTGTACAAATCGTACTTCCTGGCAATGGCCTGACAGTGGGCCAGGATTTCCGGTCCCTTGGCGTAGTGGTCCTTGGGCACATAATCCATCTCGTCGAGCAGGGGCAGGTAGTCGTACGACACCACATCGCAGGCCACCCCCGGGTAACGGTTCCAGTACCAGGTACCGCCCACGTCGGCGCCACGCTCGACAATCCGGATACTCTCGACGCCGTACTCGCGCAGCCGGGCCGAGGTGAGCAGGGCCGAGAAGCCACCACCGATGAACAGACACTCGACCGTATCGTTGATCGGCTCACGCGGCTTGAGTTCACCGCCGTAGGGATCAAGCTCATAGCGGACAAAGCTGCCGCTCAGGTCGGACGTGTACTGGGCTGTGCCCTCGGGCCGGTAGTTGAGCCGGAGGTCGCGCTCCTCGGCGAATTTCTGCTTGATGGCCTCGTAGTAGTCTTGCGACTTACCGGACCTTGAGAGTCCGTCCATGGTACCAATCAGGGGCTTTTCCTGCGTATCAGTCATGTCTAAGCCTCCGTGCATAGGGATGGGCCGGCGGCGACTGCGCCAGACGAGATATCAGCGGATGAATGGGCTGAGAAGAGGAACAGGGGGCGCAGGACGTGGGGCACGTCCTGCGCCTGGGGAAAAGTGAACGATGCTATGGTGGTCATCGTTCACGTGGGCGGTCTCAGACATCAACCCGGTCAAAGTACTTGATGCTGGGCGGTCCGACCAGGGCTTTGCCGAGCTGCTCCATGGCGCCGGTCTCGGTCCGCCAGCTCAGATA